>CAZJCH010000037.1:0-11614 GCA_964544005.1 uncultured Papillibacter sp. | reverse complement strand
AAGCATTGATGGCCGGCGGACATTTCGGCCTCGGTAACCTCTGCCTGATCGTCGACAAGAACGGCCTGCAGATGACGGGCAAGACGGAAGAGATCATGAACATCGATCCTCTGGATAAAAAACTTGAGGCTTTCGGTTGGAACGTCATCAATATCGCCGATGGCAACGATATGCAGCAGGTTTGTGAGGCTTTCGATAAGCTTCCGTCCGTTGAGATCGGTGAGAAGCGCAAGCCAACGGCAATCATCGCCAATACCGTCAAGGGCAAGGGCGTTGATTTTATGGAGCACAATCACAAGTGGCACGGCGGCGGCATCGCAAAGGAAGAGCTCGACAGGGCGCTCGCGTGTGTGATGAATTACAAGAAGGAGAAGAAATAATGAGCGTTAAAACGACTTTCGATTTTGACCAGATGCTCAGTAATGCCCGTGAAGCTTACGGGGAGGAGCTTTTCAGGATGGCCGAAGAGGGTATGGATTTCGTATTTACCTACACGGACAACGTCGCGCCATCCTCCTCGGCGGGCAAGCTTCTCAAGAAATACCCGGAGCGCTGCTTTAACTTCGGTATCGCCGAGCCGAATCAGGTCGGCGCCTCCGCCGGACTGGCCCTCTCGGGTGAAGTGGTTTATTCGCAGGTTTTCGGGCCGTTCCTTTCTCTGCGTGCGGCCGACCAGATCCACACGGACATCGCCTATAACGACGTCAACGTCCGCCTCATCGGCACCCATGCCGGTGTGACCGCCGCCGGCGGCCCCACCCACAACTGCATCGCGGACCTGGCGCTCTACCACGCGATCCCGAACCTGACTGTCGTTGTCCCCGCGGACGCGGCCCAGTGCTGCAAGGTCATCCGCCAGTCGTTTACCTTCCAGGGCCCGATGGTCATCCGCATCGATCGCGGCGGCTCACCCAACGTTTACGCCGACAACGATTACGAGTTCGTCATCGGCAAAGCCATCGAAACGCTGCCGGGCACCGACCTGACGATTATTTCGGCCGGCTCCTCCGTCTATTGGTCCCTCATGGGCGCCAAGATACTGAGGGAAAAATACGGTCTTTCAGCCCGTGTCATCGATATGCACACAGTCAAGCCCATCGATGCCGACATGATCCTTAAATGCGCCCGCGAGACAGGCAACATATTCACCGTCGAAGAGCATTCCATCAACGGCGGCCTCGGCAGCACAGTCGCCGAGGTGCTGATAGAAGCCGGCTTCTGCGGTAAATTCAAGCGCATCGGCCTGCCCGACAAGTTTGCGCTCCTCGGCGATCCCGATGAGATTTACAAGCACTACGGCATGGACCCCGACGGCATCGCAAAGACGATCAGCGAAGTTATGAAAAGCCCTAAAGCACTTTAAGGAGGCAGTTATGAGCGCACTAGATAAAATCGCCGCATTCTCCATGGATTATTTCAGCCTGAAGGGCAAGGTCGCCATCGTCACCGGCGCCAATCAGGGGCTTGGGATGGGTTACGCCGTCGCTTTTGCGAAGGCGGGCGCCGACCTCTATATCCCGCATTTTACAGAGGATGTCTCTGACGTTAAACGGCTCATCGAAGCCGAGGGGCGCAAGGTCGCCTTCATCAGAGGAGACCTCACGGACAGGACCTATCTGAAATCCGTCGTGGAGGGCTGTCTGAAGGAGTACGGACGCATCGACATTCTGGTCAACAACGCGGGTACAAACCATTTTGCGCCGTTTCTGGAGTTTCCCGCCGAGGCGTACGACCGTGTGCTTGAGCTCCAGCTCAAAGCCGTCTATCATCTGGGCCATGAGGTGGCCAAGGTCATGGTCAAACAAAACAGCGGCAAGATCATTAACATCGGTTCGGCCCTGTCCTTCACAGCCGACCGGAAATGCCCCGCCTACGTCACAGCAAAGCACGGCGTTATCGGCATCACCCGTGATTTTGCCAACGAGCTGGGCCAGTATAACATTCAGACAAACGCCATCTGCCCCGGCTTTATCCAGACGGATATGAACATCGCCGTTTCTGCCGACAAAGCGTTTTACGACCACATCACCGGCCGCATCGCCGCCGGCTACTGGGGCGACCTGAACGATCTGATGGGTACCGTCGTGTTTTTGGCCTCCAAGGCCTCCGACTATATAAACGGCGCCGAAATCAAGGTTGACGGCGGCTTCTCAACAGTGCTGTAGTTTTAATGGGGTATTGCCCCGGGAAATGTAATAAAAAAGGGACGAAACGAAGGTTTCGTTCCTTTTTTATTCGCAGCCGGAATCGAATAAAAAACGCGATATTGAACACATTGACATTAAAGGAGGCATGACGGCCCGCAATGATAAAACGAAAGAGTCCTTTGAAAATAATACTTATTTCCATCGGCGCCACATTGCTTGTTTTGGCGGCGGTGTTAGCTGCTTTTGTTTATTTTGAGCTGTCAAAAATAAAAAGACCTCAAGATATGGAAAGAATTACCCGGGAGAATGAATTCTTCGATATTGAAAACAACAGCGATTACGGTGATGATATCCCTCAGCTTATGCCTGAGGACATCGTCTGGCCGGCCGGTGATCGAAAAGGCGTGGAGGCGCCGGCGATTGAAATCAACAGGAATGCGGCCGACACAGAAGTCATCAACATTCTCCTCATCGGACAGGACAAGCGGCCGGGGGAGAAACGGGCGCGTTCTGACGCCCTTATCATAGCCAGTTACAGCAAAAAAGACGGGGCTTTGAAACTATTCTCCCTGATGCGGGACATGTATGTGCCGATCCCGGGTTACAGCGACAACAGGATCAACGCGGCTTACCAGTTCGGTGGTATGGAGCTTCTGGATAAAACAATAAAGAAGGCTTTCGGCATTACGGTTGACGGTAATATTGAAGTCAGCTTTGAGAGCTTCACGCAGCTTATCGATATGCTGGGGGGTCTCGATATCGAGCTGAATAAAGCCGAGGCCGCGCATCTGAACTTGAAGTTCGGCTGGAAGCTCTCCGAGGGCCATAATCACCTGAACGGAGACGAGACGCTGGAATATGCCCGTATCCGCCATGTGGGTCACGGCGATTTCGAGCGCACGGACCGGCAGCGGACAGTTCTCGCGAAAATATTCGAAAACGCAAAGGGGCTCAGTCTGGCGAAGCAGTATCAGATGTTGGATAAGATGCTCCCTTGTCTCACAACCGACATGACAAAGCAGGAGATATTAGGCTATGCATACGCGGTTTTAACAGGCGGCGTCAAAGGCACCGAATCACACCGTATTCCAATGGATGGCGCATATAAAACGGCAAAGATACGAAAAATGGCGGTTCTTGTGCCCAATCTGGCCAAAGCGCGCGCTTTTTTAAAAGCATGCGTCTATGAATAAAACCGCCGGTGGAAATGTCGTATGGTAATATCTAGGCAGACTGGAAAAAGTGTGATAATATGTCGTCATACAGCATTACTATGGGAGAATAATATGTCAAAAATAATCACAGCCGAAGAAGCGGCACTGCTCTTTAAAGACGACATGACGGTCGCCTTTGGCACATTGGGGCTCGCGGGTTGGGCAGAGGAAGTCGCCCAGGCTGTGGAAAAACGGTTTTTGGAAACGGGCCATCCAAAAAATCTGAATGTGGTGCAGGGCTGCAACTCCGGTGACAGGAAGGAAAGAGGTATCACCCGTTGGGGTCATGAGGGTCTGATCAAACGGTGGATGGGCGCGCATATCGGGTTTTCAGCAGGCATCTGCAAGCTCATCGATGAAAACAAGATCGAGGCCTACTGCATCCCGCAGGGCGTGATTATCAACCTGTGGAGGGAAATCGCCGCCGGAAGGCCCGGAATGATCACAAAAGTCGGACTTGGCACCTTCGTCGATCCCAGGGTCGAGGGCGGCAAGATGAACACCGCAACAAAGGAGGATATCTTCAGGATTATCGAGCTGGACGGCGAGGAATATATGTTCTACAAGTCCTTCCCCGTGGGTATCGCGATGATCCGCGGCACAACTGTGGACGAAAACGGCAACCTGACGCTGGATAATGACGGCGTGTTCATGGAGCAGCTTCAGGTAGCCGAAGCGACAAAAAATACGGGCGGCATCGTCATCGCCCAGGCGGAATATCTGGCCAAAGCCAATTCGCTGCACCCAAAGAACGTTAAGGTCCCCGGCATCCTCGTAGACTATATCGTCATCGCAACGGACAAGCGTGCCTGCTGGCAGACTGAGGTGCAGTATTATGAACCGTCGTTTGCAGGGCACGCGAAGACCCCGCTCAAAAGCATCCCCGTCCCGCCGCTGGGCGCCGACAAGATCATCGTCCGGCGTGCGGCAATGGAGCTCTTCCCCAACGCCGTCGCAAATCTCGGTATCGGCATTGCCGCAAGCGTCGCGTCCATCGCCGCGGAGGAAGGCGTCAGCCATCTGATCACACTGACGACGGAAGCCGGCGTCATCGGCGGCGTCCACGCCGGCGGTCAGGATTTCGGGCATTCATATAACCCTGAGGCGATTATTGAGCACAACGCGATGTTCGACTTCTACGACGGCGGCGGTCTTAACCTCGCTTTCCTGGGGCTTGCCCAGTCGGACGCGGACGGCAACGTCAACGTCAGCAAATTCGGCAGGCCCATGGGCCCCGGCGGCTTCGTCAACATCACACAGAGCGCCAAGAAGCTTATCTTTACGGGAACCTTTACCTCCGGCGGGCTTGATGCTCGGATCGTCGACGGAAAAGTGAGGATTCTTCAAGAGGGCAGGCACAAAAAATTCAAACAGCAGGTCGAGCAGATCACCTTCAGCGGCAGCTATGCCAGGAAGAAGGGGCAGGATGTCCTCTATGTGACCGAGCGCTGCGTCTTCGCGCTGCGTCCGGAAGGGCTCACACTGATTGAGATTGCACCAGGCGTCGATCTTGAAAAGGATATTTTGGCGTTTATGGATTTCAAGCCGAACATCAGCAAAGACCTGAAGCTGATGCCGTCGGAGATTTTTAAAGAAACCTGGGGCGGTCTGAAAGACATCATGAAAACGTAAAAGCTGCGGGCGTTATTTCCTTATAATTTGTTTTGCTCGGAAAAATCTCTCTCCAGAGCATCAATGAAGTCTAGAAGCATGTTGACTACGGCAGATGCGGTTTTTGCGTCCTTCTCATCAAGCGCCGGCCTCAGCCTGTCCAGGCTGTTCTGAAACTCGTCGATATCCTGCCGGTATGTCGGCAGCTTGCTTTTTGATCTGATCCAGACCCCTTCGGTTGCCGTCAAGTCAGTTTCTGCCGACTGCCAATCCTCGTGCCGGACATCCAGCATCAATTCCCGCGCCAGATAGCCAAGCCGCATGATATCGGTAGGAACCGCCGTCACATAGTAATCGGCGATATCGGGTATGAATTCCGTGATCATATTGGCTTGCGCCAGCGCGTCGTATTGTTTGCCGGCGCCGACGGCACTGTCAAGCCCGCCGACGGCGCTGACAATGCCGTCGACCGTTTCCTTGGGGAGCCGAGCTGATTCCAGAATCGGCTTCAGCTCGCCCATGCTGTTTTTAATGATATCCGCTTTGCTTTTTGCCGCACTCCAGTCCATATGGCTGATATCTTCAATAATATCCACCGCGTTTGCTTGTATAACGTCAAGCTGCTCAGGCGGCTTCAGGGCCTGAGTCATCTGCGTCAATGGCAAAGGCACGGGGGGCGGCACATCAGGCTGCCTTCCCCGGCATCCGCAGAAAAGAAGTAAAAGGATCAGGATAACAGCGGTTGAAAGTGATTTCATGTATAACACCCCTATTGCGATGATTGGTTATATGTTATACTGATAAAAAACGAATATACTTAAACCGTTGAGTAAAGTCAGAATAAAATAAGCTGGCAGAAGGACTGCCGGTTATAATCAAGCCAACATATACCGGAGGGATCTCATGTATCAATTCAAAACCGCGACAGAACGTATCAAGCATTTAAGGGAACTCATCCGCGACAGAGTTTTAAGGATCGACGCGGAGAGAGCCGTAATCTGGACGGAAGCCAGCAAAAAATACGAAAGCATTGTGCCGATCATCAAGCGGCCGCTGATGCTCTATGAGCTCTGCGCCAAGATGACGATCCTCTTTGAGGATTTTGAAATCATCATCGGCAACAAGGGTTCCTCCTTCTTCGGCAGTCCCCAGTATCCCGAGTGGATGGGTCAGGACTGGTTTTTGGAACCGATCAAAAACGGCGAATGGACACTAAAGGACGGTACATATTATAACCCCGAAGGGGAGCAGGTCCGCCTCTCCGTCAGCAAGGAAGATTTTGAGGCGCTTGACGCCATTCAGGATTACTGGAAAACAAGGCGCATCACGTCTGTGACCGACGCGTGGCAGCCTGACGGTTTCGACGAGCTGAAGAGGCTCAATGTCTCCAGCTACGCCGACGGCGGCATGGGCATGACGGTTCTGTCTCCCGGACATCTGATTGCCGGCTATGACAAGGTCATTAACAGAGGCTACGCCGCCATCCGCAGGGAGGCGCAGGATTGGATCGACGCGCACCGGGGCAATCTGATGGGCGAGGACATGGAGAAATACATGTTCTACAAATCCGCCGTTATCGCTTGCGACGCGGCGATCCTGCTTGTCAGACGTTACGGTCAGGCCTGCCTGGCCAAAGCCGCAGACTGCTCAGACAATGCCCGAAAGGCGGAGCTGCTGAAAATGGGCGACAGCCTGATGTGGATATCGGAGAATCCCGCCCGCAGCTTCTGGGAAGCCGTCCAAGGTATTATGATGTACCAAATCCTCATCAACATCGAGACGCGGATTCCCTCGCCGTCTTTGGGCCGCTTTGACCAGTGGACATGGCCTTATCTCAAGCGTGAGCTTGAAAGCGGTGCGCTGACGCTGGACCAGGCCCAGGAGATTGTTGACGCTTTCTTCTTAAAGGTCAACTGTTATTACAACGCAGGGCCCGACAAGCTCGTCAAGACGACAGGTATCGGCAATACCTACCAGCACACCACCATCGGCGGCGTCGACCCGTTAACGGGCGAGGACGCTACGAATCCCGTCACCTACATGGTGCTGGAGACGGTGGGACGCCTGAAGCTGCACGACCCGACAATATCCCTGCGCATCAACAAAAATTCACCCAACAAGCTTTGGGAATGCGCGCTGGAAACCTCGAAGCTCGTCGGTGGGCTGCCGCTTTTCCAGAACGACGAGGTGATCATCCCAAGCCTTCAGGCCGAGCTGGGTTTTGACCTTTATGACGCCCGCAATTACGGCATCATCGGCTGTCAGGAGATCGTCGGCTGCGGCTGCGACTTCCCCGCGCCAAACGGCATATATCCGCCGCACGCCTCCGTCTGGTGGGGCTCCATTCTCGACATGGCCATCAACAATGGGAAGAATCCTTTTAACGGGGAGCAGTCCGACCTGCAAACCGGATACCTTTACGAGATGAACTCCATCGAGGAGGTACGGGAAGCCATTGCGAAAATGGGCCGGTATATCATGCAGCTGTTCATCACAGCCAACAATTACGCTGAGTACATTTCGCCCTATTACTCCACCCAGCCGGCGCTCTCAATCTCCATGACGGGCTGCATGGAAAAGGGCAGGGACTGCGTCATGGGCGGCTGTAAATACAACTCCTACGGCGGCACGGCCACCGGGCTCGCCACCCTGGGCGACGCGCTGACGACGATCAAGTACATGTGCTTCGACAAGAAAAAATGCACCACAAGACAGCTTTATGACGCGGTGATGGCCAACTGGGAAGGACATGAGCCTCTCCGACAGCAGATATTGAACGAGGTGCCCCACTACGGCAACGCCGACCCGTATGCCGACATGGAGGTCAAATGGTGCGTGGACTTATATTACAGCATCTGCAGGGAGCTGCACAGTGTCCGGTCCAAGGTCTACAAGGCTGGACTATATGGCGCGTCGGACCATGTGGCACAGGGCTATCTCACCTGGGCGACCCCCGACGGCAGGAAATACGGCGAGCCTATTGCCGACGCCATGTCGCCTTGCCAGTCCCGGGACTCCAACGGCCCCACCGCCGTCTTTGTCTCGGCCTGTTGCTTTGACCACCACCACTATCTGGGCGGTATCGCCTTGAATCTCAGAATGCACCCCACTGTTTTGTCCCGCGACGACGGCATCGCAAAGCTTCGGGACATGACAAAAGCGTATTTCGAAAACGGCGGCATGGAGGTCCAATACAATGTCGTCGACACGGGGACGCTGAAGGCGGCTCAGGCCGACCCCCTGACCTACCGCGACCTTGTTGTCCGCATCGCCGGTTACTCAGCGTACTTTGTCGAGCTGGGCCGGGATTTACAGAACGACATCATTGCAAGAAACGAAAACAGGATATAGAAAAACCAAAAAAGCTGGCGGACGTTTTAACGTCCGCCAACTTTTTTATCATCCTACCACGTTTTCTCCAGCGGGATGTCGTAGACGCCCAGGGGCTGGTCGCTGCCGGGCTTGTATTTTCTGTAGATGCCGGAGAGGGAGACGTCGTTGAAGAAAATGGGTTTTTGGGGGTCGTAGACTTCACGGAAGATGAGGGGGCAGTGGTACAGGCCGGCTTTGACATAGATGACCGTCGGTTTGGTGATGAGGAACATCTCCATATTGGCGTTTTCATCACCGAGATGAAACTCCACGACGCCGCCCAGCTCATTCATCGTCGTCCCGCTGCCGGCAAAGAACATGAACTGGTCAAAATCGTGGCGGAAGGGCTCCTTCTCCCAGACGAGGGGCTCGGTGACGGCCCACCAGCTTAAGTCGATGTTCTGCTCTTTGCTGAGGTGCATCATGCTCGGTGCCAGCTGCGGAAAGGGAGATGGCGAGATGGGACTGAGTTCAAACATAAATTTCGCTTTGAGATCATCTCTTAGATATGACATGGTATCAGCCTCCTGTATGATGTATTGTTTTTACAATATAATCAGCAGGATGTAATGTCAACACCTTATTACTGCCGGTAATACGTCAGAAAATCAGCCAGGCCATCGACGGCTGTTTTCAGCTCGCCGATCTCGGGGAGGTAGACGATGCGAAAATGGTCCGGTGCATGCCAGTTGAAGCCGGTACCGTGGACGATGAGGACATGCTTTTCGTGGAGAAAATCGAGGGCAAATTTCTCATCGTCAGAAATATTAAAACGCCGCGCGTCCAGTTTCGGGAAGATATACAGCGCGGCCTTCGGCTTCACTGCGGAAACGCCGGGGATGCTGTTCAGCGCCTGATGGATGAAATTGCGCTGCTCATAAACGCGACCGCCCGGCAAAAACGCGCTGTTTTGTCCTGCTTCGGGCTTGAGCGCACTTTCGATCACCAGCTGGGCCGGGACATTGGCGCATAAACGCATGGACGACAAGAGCGTCAGCCCGTCGATGTAGCCCCTTACCCGCGCTTTGTCACCGGACAGGCACATCCAGCCGCACCGGAAGCCGCAGATATTGTGGGATTTGGAAAGCCCGTTCATCGTGACGCAGAAGAGATCGGGCGCAAGCGCGGCGATCGACGTGTGTGCCAGACCGTCCATGACAAGACGGTCGTATATCTCATCGGCAAAGATGATGAGCTTGTGCTGCCGCGCGACCTCGGCGATCTGCTCCAGAAGCTCCTTGGGATACAGCGCACCCGTGGGATTGTTCGGGTTAATGAGGACGATACCTTTCGTCCGCGCGGTGATTTTCTTTTTGATATCTTCAATATCGGGATTCCAGTCGGCCTGCTCGTCGCAGACATAATGCACCGCGGTGCCGCCGGCGAACGTCACGCCGGCTGTCCAGAGCGGGTAATCGGGCATCGGAACGAGCATCTCGTCACCGCGGTTAAGCAGCGCCTGCAACGCCATGACAATGAGCTCACTGACGCCGTTGCCGGTATACACATCGTCGGCAGTGACGCCCCTGATACCTTTTATCGCGCAGTACTCCGCGATGGCTTGCCGGGCAGACACAAGCCCCTTGGAATCAGAATACGCCTCCGCGTTCAGCAGATATTCCGTCATGTCGGTTTTGATATGCGCCGGCGCGTTTAAACCGAACGCCGCCGGGTTTCCGATATTCAGCTTCAGAACGCGGACGCCTTGCTGTGTAAGCCGATCCGCCTCGGCAACAACGGCGCCGCGCACCTCATACCGGACGTTATTCAGTTTCGTTGATTTACCTATTGCTGTCATCATGACCACCCTTTCATTTCGGTTACTCACATAAAAAACGCCCTAAACAGGTCAAAACCAGTTTAGGGCGGAAATCCGCGGTACCACCTAAATTCAGAGAAACATCGTCAATGCGAGCCTCTCCGCGCTCTGCCGATACGTAAAAATCTGATAAGCCTTGCTCAGGAACGTGAAATACCCTTGGCAAGAATACGCAGTATTTTTGGAGCATTTATGCTCCTTATATCGCTTCCGAAATAACGGCCGGAATCCCGTTGAAGCCTTCAGAAAATATCATGTTGCAATTTCTTGCAATGCAAATATTTCTGTCGGTCCAAGGCTCGGAAACTGCTTCGCCGTATTCGCCCTAAAGACTTACACCGTTGTGATGTCCGCTTGCGTACATCGCATTCCGTCTTCTCTCTGCGCGTTTGAATACAGGTACTCCCTTTCGTCATTGCTTTTGTCTGTATTTAGTTAACAGACAATTTAACACGAAAACAAGAATCCGTCAAGAGCCAATTTCATCACCCTGAAATGGCTCATACGGCTTATCCAAATGGGGAAAAACGGCGCTGTTTTTTATTTACGGCAATTCATTTTTCCGGGCAGGTTCGCTGGAAGCCCTTCCAGTTGTTTGTTGTCTCTTGCGCGATACCCCCGCTGATACCATAGGTCGCAAAAAATGTCGTATTGTGCCACAGAGACCTGAAATTATTACTGTATCTTAAGTTCGGTTTTTGTTCAATTTAAATAAAACATACAAAAAGATATTGAAAATATCAACAACATTTGTTACTCTAAACAAAGAAGGAAATTCCGTTTTTGGTAAAGTTTTAGGCTTTATATCGTGGTTTGACATCTCACATCGGCACTTATGTTGAACATGCGTGCCGATGATTACGTAGAGAAACATAACTGCCCGGAGTCCGAAGGAATGGTTGAATTTGATGCATATTCAAAGGAACTCCATACAGTTGATTATCGGCTTATATGGTTGAGGGGAAGTGGTGTGTTTCAGGCAAATTAGAATAGGAATACAGAATCAGGTGGAAAAGGCGACATAATAAATTAGGAGGTATATTAAGTCATGCTGAAAAAATCATTACCGAGATTACTTATCGCATTGGTACTGGTGCTGGGCCTCTTTGCCGGCTGCGCCAAATCGGACTCCAGCGGCAAAAAAATTGACAAAAACAAAACCGAGATTGTCGTTGGAGGCGTCCGGTCACAGACCGGCGCACAAGCAGTTTTCGATCAGACGGCGTACGGCCCCTGCTACAGGATGTGGGTGGACGATGTCAATGCGGCAGGCGGCATCTATGTCAAGGAATATGATAAAAAAATGCCTATCAAGCTGATCATCTATGATGACACATCGGACATGGGCACCATGACTCAGCTCTATCAGAAGCTCATCCTTGAGGACAAGGTCGACTTCCTCCTGCCCCCCACCAGCACGGCGTTCCTCGCCGCGGCGGCCCCCATCGCAG
>CAZJCH010000036.1:0-11725 GCA_964544005.1 uncultured Papillibacter sp. | reverse complement strand
TGTTAGTTTAAACAACCAATAGTTGTAAAGGCCGGATATTTGCGTTAAAATAGCAACAACGAACGATTAGGGGGATATTGATGCCCAAACAGTGCCTGACAACCGTACTTGATAATAGCAGGCTGACGGAACGGATCTGCTCATTGAGGCTCAGGGCGGATGACATTGCAGAAAGCGCCTTGCCGGGGCAATTTGTCCATATCAGATGCGGAGACGACAGCCTCCTCCGCCGCCCGATCAGCATTTGCGATATAGAGGACGGCCAACTGACCATCGTCGTCGAAGCGCGCGGCGAGGGGACAAGATGGCTCTGGAAGCGCCGGCCGGGGGAGAAACTCGATATGCTCGGCCCTCTTGGCAGAGGCTTTGACCTCGGCAGAAAAAACATAATACTTGTCGGCGGCGGTATCGGCGTACCGCCGATGCTTTATGCCGCACGTGCCTGCACCGGTAAAGCCATATCTATACTGGGCTTCAGGAACAAGGACTGCATCATACTTAGGGATGAATTTGAAAGCGCCTGCGCCGCTGTCATAACGGCGACGGATGACGGCAGCTTCGGCGCACAGGGGCCGGTGACGCTGCCGCTTAAAAAACTGCTGGACAAGGGCGATTATGATGCCGTACTGGCGTGCGGGCCGAAAGCCATGCTGAAGGCCGTGGCTGAGTCGTGCGCTTCCCATCATGTGCCGTGCCAGGTCTCCATGGAGGAGCGCATGGGCTGCGGTATCGGCGCGTGCCTCGTCTGCGCCTGTAAAACAAAGAAGGACGGAAAAGAGGAGATGCGCCACGTCTGCAAGGACGGGCCCGTTTTCCGAGCCGAGGAGGTTGTGTGGTAATGGCGGATTTGGCTGTCACATTCGCAGGTATCCGGTTTAAGAGCCCCGTTGTCGTCGCCTCCGGCACGTTCGGGTTCGGCAGGGAATACGGCGAATTTTTTGACCTGTCGCTTTTAGGCGGCATCTGCGTCAAAGGCCTCACGCTCAACGAGCGCCAGGGCAACCCGCCGCCGCGAATCGCCGAAACGCCTATGGGCATCCTAAACAGTGTGGGATTTCAAAATCCCGGCGTCGACGCTTTTATTGAAAACGAGCTGCCGTTTTTAAGGCGGTATGATACGAATATTATTGCCAATATTTCTGGAAATACAGTGGAGGAATATTGCGAGATGGCTGAAAAGCTGTCGGATGCGAGAGTCGATATCATCGAAGTCAATATATCCTGTCCAAACATCAAGGCGGGCGGAATGGCTTTCGGAACCTCCTGCGAATCAGCAGCCCTTGTCACGAGGGAAGTTAAAAAGCACGCGTCGGTTCCAATTATGGTGAAGCTTTCGCCGAACGTCACAGATGTCGCCGGTATCGCCCGCGCCGTTGAGGAAGCGGGAGCAGACGCCGTGTCGCTGATAAACACAATTCTCGGTATGAAAATTGATATCGAAACGCTGCGTCCTGTCCTGCATTACAATACGGGCGGCCTGTCAGGTCCGGCCGTGCTGCCCGTGGCGGTGCGGATGGTCTGGCAGGTGGCAAGCGCTGTGAAAATTCCGGTTTTGGGAATGGGCGGTATCTCAAAAGCGGCGGATGCCGTCGAGATGATGCTGGCCGGCGCCGACCTCGTCTCCGTGGGCACGGCGCTTTTCACTGACCCTTACGCGCCGGTGAAGGTGACCGAAGGGATAAGAAATTACCTCGAAAGAAAGAATATCAAAACAGCGCAAGAATTGACGGGAAGGGTACTGCTGAATTGACGACGATATATCTGATCAGGCATGCGGAGGCGGAAGGGAACCTCTATCGCCGTATACACGGCCAGTACGACAGCATTGTCACACAGCGGGGGAAGAAGCAGATTGCCGCGCTTGAAAAGCGTTTTAAGGATTTAAAAATCGATGCTGCTTATTCCAGTGATTTGATGCGAGCGCGAGAGACGGCCGGGGCAATCTACAAAGGTCACGGCCTTGAGCTGTCGCTGACACCGAACCTTCGGGAGGTCAACATGGGTGTCTGGGAGGATCTTACCTGGGGAGAGGTCGAGCGGTATGAGCCGGACCAGCTTCAATATTTCAACAACGACCCGTCATTATGGAATATTGACGGGCGTGAAGATTTTTACAGCCTGCAAAAAAGAATAACGAGCGCAATCCTCGGCATTGCTGAAAGGCATGATGGACAAACGGTCGCGGCAGTATCCCACGGCTCGGCGATCAGGACCTTTATGTGCGGTGTTTTCGGCGTACCGCCCCAGGAGATCAAGCGGATACCGTTTTGCGACAACACAGCCGTCGCGCTGTTTCGCGTCGACAAAGGGAATATTGACGTCGAATACCAGAGCGACAACTCCCACTTGTCCGAAGAGCTCAGTACGTTTGCCAACCAGAAATGGTGGCGTGAGAATACGACCTTCGACAGCTCTAACCTCCGCTTTGAACCGTTCGATCTGGAGAATGACGCCGGTCGGTATCTCGACTACAGGCGCGACGCGTGGGAAACAGTATGCGGCACACTTCCGCCGCCGGCCACTTGGCTTTCTAACGCCGCAAAGAACGCGCAGGCACATTCGCGGGCCGTTTCTTTGGCGCTCATTTACGATAAACCTGCCGGGATGATTGAGCTGGATGTAAAAAAGGGTGCGGACGAAAACGCCGGCGTCATTGAGTTTTTGTATATGGAGCACGAACACCGCCGCACAGGCATCGCCGTTCAGCTTCTTGGCCAGGCCGTCTCTGTTTTCAGGTCTCTCGGCCGGGAGAAGCTTCGCATGTCCGTCAGCGATAGAAACGAAAAGACGCTGGGGTTTTGCGGGAAGTACGGGTTTCGTAAGCTTAGCGAACATGACAGCGTTGGCGGAAGGCATGTGCTTTTGGAGCTGGATATTGCGGTAACGAGGTTACTATGACGAACAGCGCTTTTCTGCCGGTCTCGCGCGAGGAGATGCTCGACCGGGACTGGTACTATTATGATTTTCTGCTCATCACGGGTGACGCGTACGTGGATCACCCGAGCTTCGGCGCGGCCGTTATCGGGCGGGTTCTGGAGGCGGATGGGTTCCGCGTCGCCGTTCTGGCACAGCCGGATTGGAAAAGCGCGCGGGATTTTCAAGTTATGGGGCGACCGCGGTACGCGGCGCTTATCGGGGCGGGGAATCTCGATTCCATGGTCGCCCATTATACGGCGACGAAAAAGCCGCGCAGCGAGGACTTTTATTCGCCCGGAAAAAAGGCGGGGCTTCGCCCCGACCGCGCCGCGATCGTCTACGCCAACAGAGTCAGAGAAGCTTTTCCCGACCTGCCGGTGATTATCGGGGGCCTGGAGGCATCGCTTCGCCGCTTTACCCATTACGATTACTGGGAAGACAAGGTGCGTCGGCCCGTCTTGTTTGACGCGAAGGCCGATCTGCTTATCTATGGCATGGGGGAGAGCGCTATACGGGAGATTGCCGAGAGGCTAAAACACGGCGTAACCGTTTCGGAGCTTTCAAACATCCGTGGGACGGCCTTTGTCGCGGCTGACAGAACCTTGTGCCGTTTTCCGTCGGAAGAGTGCGCCTCCTACGAGGACGTTTCCTCAAACAAGCGGAAATATGCCGAGGCGAATATGCTCCAATACGAGGAGCACGACCCGGTCCGCGGAAAGGCCGTTATCCAAAAATGCGGGGACAAATATCTTATCGTCAATCCGCCGCAGATGCCGCTCTCAACGAAGGAATTCGACCGGATCAGCGAGCTGCCGTATACTCGGGAAGTCCACCCGATGTATGAAAAATCCGGGGGTGTCGCCGCCATTGAGGAGGTCCGCTTCTCCGTCATTCACAACAGGGGCTGCTTTGGCGCCTGTAATTTCTGCTCGCTGGCCTTCCATCAGGGTCGTATGGTGACGGTCCGCAGCCACGAGTCTGTCCTCAGGGAAGTCGAAGGCTTTGTCAAGCATCCGGAATTCAAGGGCTACGTCCATGATGTGGGCGGTCCGACGGCGAATTTCCGCTGCCCCTCCTGTAAAGGCCAGTTGAAAAACGGCCTGTGCCGTGGCAAAAACTGCCTGACACCCGAGCCGTGCACAAACCTGGTATCAGACCATTCGGATTACTTGCAGCTGCTTCGGAAGATCAGCGCCATACCGGGCATCAAGAAGGTTTTCATCCGCTCCGGCATCCGCTTCGATTACCTTCTGCAGGACAAAAACGGAGAATTCTTTGCCGAACTGGTCAAGAATCACATTTCCGGCCAGCTCAAGGTCGCGCCGGAGCATTGTATTGACGATGTGCTGGATTATATGGGAAAACCCCATCACGAAGTTTATGCCAAATTCGAGGAAAAATATAGCCGGCTGAACGAGCGCTACGGGAAGAAGCAGTTCCTTGTACCGTATCTCATTTCATCGCACCCCGGCTCGACGCTCTCCGACGCAGTCCAGCTGGCGGAGTATCTGAACAAGCGCGGCGTCCAGCCGGAGCAGGTCCAGGATTTCTACCCAACGCCGGGTACGCTGTCTACCTGCATGTATTACACCGGGCTTGACCCGCGGACGATGAAGCCTATCTACGTTCCTAAATCAGCCCGCGAAAAAGCCATGCAGCGCGCACTCTTACAGTGGAAGCGGCCTGAAAAGCGGCAGCTCGTACTGGAGGCGCTCCGCGAGACAGGCAGGGAAGACCTCATCGGTTACGGCAAGCATTATCTCGTCCCACCGGGGCGACCGGTAAAGACGGATTATACAAAGGCAACAGCAGCCATGCCAAACATGGCATCGGTAAAGAAGGCTCCGGTGAAATCAGGCGGCATTAAAAGGAAAGCGATTCAGAAAACCGTGACGAATAAGAGAACACAGTTCAAAAAAGGCGGATGAAAAGCCGCTGTCATAATTCCGATGGAGGAAATTCAGCATGAATGAAGAGGCTTTGGCGCTGCATCAACCCGCCGCAAAACCCTTATTAACGATCAACGCCTTAAAGTTTATCGCAATCATAGCAATGGTGATCGACCATACAGCGGATGCGCTTGTTTTGCATGATTCCGCCCTGTACATAATCCTGCGCTTCATCGGCCGGATCACAGGGCCCGTGATGTTCTTTGCGGCAGCGGAGGGCTATCATCACACAAGAAACGTCAACAGATATATGCTCAGGCTTGCCGTTTTCGCAGTCATCAGTTATCTGCCCTTCATATATTTTGTCAGCGGCGGAAACATGAGCCATCCGGACTTTCTGCAGATGAACGTCATCTATACGATTTTCCTTGGCGTCACGGCGATCCGTATCCGCCGAGTGATTCGAAATCCTGTGCTCAAAACCTTTCTGATTCTTTGTGTCGTTATGCTCAGCATACCAGGCGACTGGGGCGTTACCGGCATCTTCATGATACTGGCCTTTGATTATTTCCGCGGTGATTTTAAAAACCAGGCGCTGGGGTTTTGCTTTATCGTGCTGCTCGGTGTCGGTGTGATCAATCTATTCACCTATCCACTCACGGAGCTCCTGATAAACCACAGCCTCAGCACCGAAATTTCAGCCTACAAGCCTTACATCATCAATGCGGGTCAGTTTGTTCCGATCATCCTATTGTATTTCTATAACGGCGAAAAAGGACACGACGGAAAGCTTTCAAAATGGTTCTTTTATATCTTTTATCCCTTGCAACTGATTATTTTGGGAGCGCTGCAGACTTTGTTGAAATAGAGAGCGACCTACAGTTCGGAAAGCACTGCAGGTCGCCTTTACTATATTGTTAAGCTTATCTGTATGGTTACGATATCGCATTTCTGAGGCTCTGCCGGTAATAGAAGCCTTCGACGGTCTTGAAGAAGGTGTCCATGTTGTCCAGGTCGACGTCCGGAGGGATGTCGCAGCCGGAGGAGATGACGAAATTGTTGTACCGGCCGCATTTGTTTAGCAGCTTCAGCGTTTCCAGACGTACATTCTCCGTCGTGCCCTTGTTAAAAACCTTTGACGGGCTGACATTGCCCATCACCAGATAATTGCGCGGGACTTTTTCAAGCATGCTCAGCATGTCAACTGAGTCGCCGAAGTGGAAAGCGTAGCAGCCGGTGTCCATGATGGAATTCATCAAGTACGGCACGGAACTGCCGCAGTTGTGGTAGATAAAGATAAAATGCTTGTCCTGCAGCGTGCCGACAATCTCGCGGACATACCGCGTGGAGAATTCCTCAATGAGCTGCGGCGACAGGAGGCCGGCCAGCGGCTCGGCCATAATAACGCCGTCCGCGCCGATATTTTTGAGAGCCGAGACGTATGCGGTGATAAATGGCGTCGCCTTTTCAAGAACCTTATGGACAAGCTCGGGGTGTTCGTAGCATTGCAGCATGATATCGTTGACGTTTAGAAGGCGTCCCGCCAGGGAAAACGGGCCGATGCACTGGGCGATGACGGGGCGGTCATTGATAAGCATCTGCGCCTTGCGGATCGTTTCAACGTTCTCACCCGTCCGGCCCGCGCCGACCTCGGGAATCTGCAGCTTGTCGGCATCTTCTTCTGTAGCGATGAGCCTGCCGATGATCGTGGGGATCTCATCGGCTTTGAAGACGGTGTACGCGCCGAACGCTTCAGCCTCGACGGATAAGTCCATATATGCCACGGACGCCGGCATATTGTAGTTGTCCGCGATCAGCCGCATCCCGATGGCCTGGTGGTTGGAATCGGCCACTAGCTCCCTGACTGTGACGTACAGGTATTGAACGGCCGGAAATGTCAGAATCGGCATCGCTTTCTTTCTCTCTGTGTAGATGACCTGCTCAATCCAGTTGTACATATTCATACTCGGCATCTCCATTATTCTAGATTATGTATATATTATCGTATGTTTTATGAAAAAGTAAATAATGCTTGAATAATATAGTGTACTATTACCAATAAATAAGTCAAAATCGATATGTTACACAAAAGGACCCGACAGTTAAGTCAGGTCCTTCCATATGACGCGCCATGTCGGTTAGGGCACCTACCGTTGAAACTATCAATTAACCTCGATGATCCGCCAGCTGGAGCCGAATTTTTCCAGAATGATGATGCCCGTGGCCGACTGGGTGTTGCCATCACTGTAACTGAGCGTCATATCACATGTAACTTGCGCTTGATTATTGCGGATTTCTTGGGACAATATTTTATAGTCAACATGCGGCATCTCATTTCCGCCGTAATTGAATATGCCAAAATTCGCCAGTGACGGTAATAAATCGATGACATACTGCATATCAAAACCGATGAGATCGGACAAGAGGCCGGCGGTTGCCTTGAAAGCCTTTTCAGTCATCGGGTCCAGGCAGCTGACCATGCCGTTGATGTCCATGTTGTTCAGTGAGTTAAAGAATTTGGCGACAGTATCGCGCGGCTGCTGACCAAAAAAGTGCTGATACGCCAGGAACGCGCCCACAAGCAAAGCGATAACCAGCAGGACGATGACGACAGTCTTCACCCCGGATTTTCTGGGCGCCGTCATGACTACCGTCTGGCCGTACCCGGGCTGAGGGTAATAACCCGGCTGGGCAGGCGGCTGATAACCCTGGGGCGTGTAGGGTCCGGGCTGACCCCCCTGATAATATCCCTGCCCACCCGCGGGCTGTTGCCCTTGAAGAGGCGCATTGCTTACGAGGGATGTCCCGCAATTGCCGCAGAACGACTGGCCTTCAGCGTTCTGCGCGCCGCATTTGAAGCAAAACATTATATTGACCTCTTTTCTTTATATCTGTATATACTGTGAGGTTTCCGACGCATCCGTGTTGGCAGCGGATTTTCTCAACTGTCCTGTTCCGCGCGTTCTTTGTCGTAATATTCGCGGCTGTAGGCGTAGAGCTCACTCACCATGTGCCAAATGCGTTCGGGGTCGGGCTCCATAAAGCTGATGTAGGCGCCGCCGCCTTTGCAGTAGATATCCACTGTATTTCTTATTTTTTCCGTGAGCTCATCCTTAGTGTAGGAAGCGCCGAACTCGGCGCCTTCAAGCCAGACGTTGAAGCCGATCCTGTCGCCATATTTCTTCTTCATGGACGGAATGTCGACGGCCCGGCGCTGGATTTGAAGGAAATCCATGTTGAGTGCGATCATATAGGGGATAAAGCGCGTGATGTTTCCGCAGCTGTGGAACTCAAAGATGACACCCTTGGATTTGACATGGTCGACAATACGTTTTGTCGGCTCGAAAACGATCTCCTCCATCATTTTTTCACCGAAGAAGGTTTCCCTTTCGGTACCCCAGTCGTCATGGTATGTAATCATATTGACGGGATAGAGGCTGGCGATGAGATCAATATATTCGATGGTAAATTCGGCGAATCTGTTGAGAAAATCCCGGACGGCGTCGGGTTCAACAGCGAGGGCGGGCATGGCCTCCGTGTAGCCGCCCATAATTGAGACAAACCGTTCAGTCAATCCGAGGCCGATGTTGATGTGGCAGACCTTTGCCGGGTCATACGTTTTCATGAACTTATCTCTGAACGTCGTAAAATTCCATTCGCGGAGGTCAGGGAATTTAACCTTCTTTTCCCACTGCGTGATGTCGTCGCACAGGCAGGTACCCGGCGTCAGCATCGCGCCGCCGGCGGAGGCGACCCATGTCCAGTCGGTGCTGAACCAATCCCTGAAACAGTAGTTTTCCGTGACGATTCTGGAGAAATCGGCAGCCGACTGCATGCCGCGCACATTCCCTGTGACGAGCTCCTGTGCCATAATGGACTGGTCGTCGGTCAATGCATTGGGCATCCAATAGGGTGACTTACGCGTAGCGGCAAGCTTGAAATTTTCAAGGGGCGTGACAGGGTAATCGAATTTGGGATACTCAATCTCAACGCCTGAAAACGGGAGCTTTTTTCGCTCAGTTGCAATGCTGGGAGCTTTATAAGTCGGCCTGCTGTATTTCATGGCTTTTGACTCCTCTCATCGCACTTTATGCTAATTAGTTTTATTTTACCATGTCAGTCTTATATGTCAAGAAATGCCGAAAACAGCGGGAACCCGGCGATACCGGGCTCCCGCTGTTGTTATACACCTTTATATTTTAATCGTGTAGCGAGGCCGCCCCGAATATGTCGTTCGGCCTTGTTGAATTCCATGACCTCTTTGACCTGCAGGTAAAGAGGCCTGTTGATGTGTTCCAGCCGCTCCGATAGATCTTTATGTACAGTGCTTTTGCTGATTCCAAACTTTTTGGCTGCCGACCGCACCGTCGCTCTACTCTCTATGATGTATACCGCCAAATCACAGGCGCGCTCCTCGATGTTGGATTTCAATAACATCACTCCCGGCAATAGTCATGCTAGACTATATGCGGTAAATTGCCGACTTATGAGGGGGTTGGGCTTGGATTATTTTGCGAATTT
Organism: uncultured Papillibacter sp.; assembly: GCA_964544005.1. Classification (GTDB taxonomy): domain Bacteria; phylum Bacillota; class Clostridia; order Oscillospirales; family Oscillospiraceae; genus Sporobacter. The sequence continues at coordinate 2,399 of CAZJCH010000036.1, read as the reverse complement.
TACTTAGCGCACAAACACTGGGTAACTATGTCAGCCGTTCGAACGATAAATCGTATCGGAGTGTTTTGTTGCTCCGGTAGCGTTTCGGGATATATGAGGCTCGATCCGCCGTACTGAAATACCAAAGATTAACACAGAAATCCGGGGACGCAAAGCTCCCGGGTTCTTGACATAAGAAGGAAAATATACTATTATAAGTCAGAACCCGCTAAAGCAATTGAATTACGTATAACAAAAGATACCAGAGGGGGGGCGGACATAAAATGCCGCTCGGCGAACAAATGACCTCGGTCAATAACACGGCATTCCACCAGAGGGATAAAATTGTCGCGTCCCTGCCATTTTTGGATAAGCGTTACATTGACTACGAAACATATATAAATCTGGGTAACCGCTCGCTGACAGATATGCGCAAAGCCGCGATCAGCTGCGGAAGTGATGATACAATAAGCGGTTATTGTCGTCATTTGGATACGGAATTCAAAAAATCACTGCTGTTCACCAACGAAATACTGTCAGATGCAGAGTGCATTAACAACGTGCTGCCGATTCACTTGCTTAAGGACAGAGAACACAAAGCGCTCAATCAGCTCTTCGCGGATCATAGCATCAGATTTAACCTGAATGACAGTGATGATCTCATATCAAGAGATGGGGCCGATATCACCTGCCACAGCATCAAAAAAAGGGATGAGCAGGAGATAACGGAGCGGTTCAGGACGGAAATATTGCGGTGGAGACTCAGCGACAACAAGGAAAAAGCCATACTCAGAATGCTGGCACGGCTTCAGCCGTTTATCAGAGACCGCATCGATCCGCGCCTTTTCGTCAATAGGATGCGTCAGCTTATCGTTGATGGGAAAGCTGACAACGGCAGTATTGATGATGTCTATGCGCGCCTTTTATGCAAACCCGGAACGAAAGCTTCGGACGGTCATTTTCAAATGTCACCCGACGTTTTTGCCGTTAAATTATGGGTGGACAGCGCGTTCAACGAGATTATTCCCACACTGTATGGTACTAAAGTATTCATACCGTGCGGTATGCCGACTGCCAGGCAGCTTGATATGCTCTCAGCAAAAGAAAGAGACGTTGCCGCGGAAGACGATCAGCCGATTTTCGAGAAGGCTTTTGAGAATCTGATGCGATATACAAGAGGGAATTATCGTGTCAGAGAGAGCAAGGGTGTGTCGTGCTGCCAGAAAACGGCTTACTGCATTCCCTATGCCAAGCTGGAACTCTGTGACATTTCGGTGCTGAAAACTACCGATGAATGGAAAAATTTCAACGCCGACCTGATATCATATCTTAATGGCGCTCTGGATATGCAGGAAATTATGAGCAGCTATCATCGTTATGTTTGCTATGTCAATGATTACGTGAAAGAACGCGGTATCGTCGATGAAGTTGAAGAAAGGTTGCCTGTCGTTATTGAGGAAATCGTTTCGAATGCGGAGCGATACACCACTGTTTTCAGTATCATCACCGATAACAACGGATGCATCGGCGGTTATAAAGGGCAAATGTTTCTGGCCATTGGCGATTTCAGGACGCAGCTGCGCGAGCTTTCTGACAGCGACGAAAAAATAAGCGTCGTCAAGGGATTATCAATGCTAAAAAACGGAACGCCCAAAACAGTCAGGCGATGGGACCTGGACATGACACAGCACATCAGGTTCAGCCTGCGCTGCATGAACGACGAACAAAAAAACAGATATGTTCGTGCGCTTTTGAATGTTGCGGAATCGGACGGCCTTTACGCCGACGTATACAGCGATATTTTGGAAAGCTGAGCCTCGCATTTTATTGAATCGACCGCTCCGGCCATTAAACAATGACCGGAGCATCATTGTTTCAGGTATAAAAAACTGTAATGAAATAAGACTAATACTTGTATAACAATATTTTTCCCGGAGGTATGGCTTTGAAAAACAGCACTGTGTCGCTCTGGAATCAGACGTGCCGGAAACCTTATTTTCCGCAGCTGACCGAGAATATCACATGCGATGTTCTGATCATTGGCAGCGGAATCACCGGCGTCACCTGCGCCTATTGCCTCGCTGAAAAAGGACTGAAGCCCGTACTCGTTGAGGCGGGCGGCCTCTGCGATGGCACAACGGGGAACACCACAGGCAAGGTGACGCTCCAGCATGGCGTCATTTACTATAAAATCATTAAAAAATACGGTCTGGAAGTCGCCCGTGATTACGCCGCGTCACAAAAGAGCGCGCTTGACTTTGTCAGGAGTACGGCAGAAAAGGAAGCAATCGACTGCCAGTTTGAGAAAAATACGGCCTATATATACGCCGTCAATGAAAACGAGTGGGATACGCTTGAAAAAGAATTTGACGCCGCGGAAAAAACCGGAATCGACGCCGAACTCATAAGGCACGCGGAAT
>CAZJCH010000035.1:0-11851 GCA_964544005.1 uncultured Papillibacter sp. | reverse complement strand
GCAAAGCTATGTGTAAAGGCGATATCTGTCTCCCCGAACTCGAACTGGCGCTGCAGCTCACGAAAATCGCACAGCTGCTTGACAAGCACGACCTCGGGATATTTGGCCGTGTAGTTGCGGACATACTGCTTGAGCAAGGAATAATCCTCCGTTGCGTCGTACGAGCTTGGCGCGACGATTCTCAGCATCTTGTTTCCTGTATGTGTTAGTCCCCTGGCTGTCGTAATCGCCTTCTCCATATTACTATAGAGCGATTCCATAGCGTCGAGCAGATATTCGCCCTGCGGCGTCAGCGATACGCCCTGATTATTTCGGTTAAACACCGTAAAGCCGATCCCGCTCTCAAACCTCTGCAGCGCTTTAGAGAGCGTCGGCTGCGAAATATACAGGCTTTCCGCTGCCCTCGACATATTCAGATAACGCCCGACAGTGAGAAAAGCCTCAATCTGCTGAAAGGTAATATTATACATATCCATCCACCCCCCCATCGCCATTCCATCAAGTCAATAATAACAAATTTATCGGTATTGTACAATTGTTTTATGAGATGCTAACATGAATTAAAGCATAAAGTGAAAGGAGCGCATATATGGCACAGTATTTGGAATATGGTCTCGATGGCAGGAGCGCTGTTGTGACAGGAGCGGGGACCGGAATCGGCGCAGCCTGCGCTGTGGAACTGGCGAAGGCCGGTGTAAAAGTCGCATTATTCGGCAGACGGACAGGGCCGATCGAGGGTGTTGCCGCCGAGTGTGCACGATACACACCCGGCGCGATTGCCATGTCAGTCGATGTATCCGATAAAAATGCGGTTGAAAAGGCTGTGGGACTGGTAAAAAATACATTTGGCAGACTTGATGTGCTGATCAACAACGCCGGTATTGAATCGCCGTATCAGGTCGGCCAAACACCGTTTGACTTCTTTTTCGATATGGAGCCGGACGAATATCTGCAGTTCTACCGGATTCACGCGCTGGGTCACTACCTCATGATGCAGGCTGCCGCAGCGCAGATGAAGCAGGCGCAGTTTGGGCGTATCGTTAACGTGACCTCCGTCACAGGCGTCAATGCGGCATACTCATCTCCGGCATACACCTCCAGCAAGGCTGCGGCTATCTGCCAGACAAAAGCCTTCGCAAAAAAATACGGGAAATATAACATTACTGTCAACTCAATAGCACCGGGTATGGTCAATACGCCGATGAAAACAAACTCTCCACCGGAAGAATTTGCCGCGGTGGCGGCCATGAGTCCGATGGGGCGGGTAGCAGAGCCGATTGATGTCGCGCGCCTTGCCATGTTCCTCTCGCAGGAGCATCTCTTTGTTTCAGGGCAGAACATCATCATCGACGGCGGGGCAACGGTATAGACCCGGTTTCAGCAAACGGACGAAGGGCTGCGCAGATGGATGGATTCCATGATACGCAGCCCTCTTTCATATGCCGAAGAAAATGAAGCTTAAGAACGTCAGAAAAAGAAGGACGCCTCACCGCTTGTAAACAGCTTTGCCGGAATGGGAAACGGCGGTTCCTGCGCAGACAGTTCGCCGGCAGCAAGCTTCACCCCCGCAGCGTGTGCTTTGTCAATCTGTTCGGGAGCAATCGGGAACGGGCCGTGCGACGGATAAATCTCGTCAAACAAATCCCGCAGCTTCATGAGCTTTTCCATGCTGGCTATATAAGCATTAAGGCTGCGCACCTCCCCGAACATAAACACAGGTGTCTCGGAAACAGAGTCGCCTGATATCAGGATGCGGCTGCCGCGGTCCAGCAGCGCAATACTGCCCGGGGTGTGCCCGGGGATCAGAATAACCTCGAAACACCGCCCGCCGATATCGATACTATCACCCTCCCACAGGGGGCAGACAGACGCATCCGGCTTGGCCGTCACGCCATAATACGGCATCTCGGCCGGGTGCATGTGCGCCGTTTCGAACTCCGCGTTGCAGCCGATGTGGTCGCCGTCGGCATGGGTGTTGACAAGCACCACCGGCTTGTCTGTCAGCGCTTCGACAGTCTCCCTCATGCTTCCGGCCGAGCCGAAGCCCGTATCGACAAGAAGCGCCTGATTTGCACCAATAAACAGAAACGCGCGAACGCCGTTATCCTCAATCCGGTAGGTGCTGTCATTAATTCTTACAGCCTGCAGCGGCTGCGGCTTTAGTTCAGACATAATTACCCTCTCCTTAATTCATATGTGCAGCTTAACGTTGTTCGCCGCGAGCTTCCGCTGCAGCGCGGCGGTCTCGAGCGCCGGGAAATCGCTTGTCATGGCGGCCGCCGTGCCTGCCGCCTCGCCTGTGACGGCGCAGGTTGGGATCACGCGCGTTATGTCCCACATCGGGTCGGTGACGGATATAATCCGCCCGGCCGCAATGAGGTTGGGTACATCGGGGGTATACAGCGTCCGATACGGAATTTCGTAGCAGGGCCCCGCCTTGCGCCAGTCTCCCGTCAGACCGATGCTGTCTTCGAAAAACACCCGGTTTTCGGTGTCATCCTGCGTATACGCGCCGATGATTCGACGCGACATGCGAACAAGCGGAACGGTGGAAACGGTGACAGGGACATAATCCGGCGCATCCGTCTTGAATTTGAGAATATCCTCATACATTTTTCCGTGTGCCTCGATAACGGCTGCGGAGAGCTCCTCTCCGTCCACTCCTGAAAATCGCGTGGAGGTGAGCGAGGCGACCTTCACATTGTCGTATGGGTCGTCGTACGCTTTATCTTCAGGGGCTTTTGCCGATGGCGGCATGTCGGCAAGGCCGAACATTTTTAACTTCACCTTACCATTGGTATAATAATAGTACCAACTGGCAAGACCATTTCCGTCCTTATGGAGCGCTGTCGGCGCTCCGGCCAGATGCGCAATATCGGCGTCGCCCGTGCAGTCCACAACAGAATCGCAGGTGATGACGCTGCGTCCGGATTTGTTCTCGACAATAATGCCCGAAATGCGCGGCCCGTCCTTTATGACGGCCGCCGCCAGCGTTCCGTACAGAATTTTAACCCCGAGCTCCAGCAGCAATTTCTCAGCGCGCAGCGCAAAAAGGTGGGGGTTAAACTGCGTGATGAACCGTGATTTCAACCGCTCCTCAAGCGTCCCACCCTCAAGCCACGCCTTTGGATAGTTTGCCTCCGCGCCGTGCGCAATAGACAGACGCAGCAGCTCCTCCCCTATGCCGAATATCACCTGGCTGCCCCTTCCGTCATCAAGCGGGAGGTAAATTGTGACAAGGCCCAGTGTTGCCATTCCCCCAAGGCAGAATTCCCGTTCAAGCAAAACGACATCGGCGCCGCCCCGCGCGGCGGCAATCGCCGCCGATATCCCGGCAATGCCGCCGCCGGCGACGACAACGCCCGCATGACGCGACACCTCGAGCTGCCGCCCCGGCTCCGTTATAAATCTTTTTATAACACTCACCCCTTTAATTCATTTAAAAAGTAAAGCCTTTGACTCTATTCTAGAGGCAGAACGGCGTAGCGGTCAAGATAGAATTCCAGACGGGTCATAACCCCAAAGCTATATCTGAACTGGGATTTGAATTATACAAAACTGAACAAACGGTTGTATAATAATTCTGGCTATATTATATATTATGCCGGAGCACTTAAACGACGGGAAGGGCACGTTAGCAAAACGGGTTTTGCCGGGACTTTTACGTGATCATCAAACTATAGGAGCTGCGTTATGAAGGTTAAGCTTGCGCTTGCGCCGCGCATGGGCAGAAAAGTCGTCGTTGAGGAGGTTGAGCTGGCAGAGCCCGGCCCATACGAGGTGCGGATTAAGGTTATGACCTGCACCATCTGCCACAGCGATATCCATGCGCTGACAGGCGAGCATGGCGAGTATGAGGGGCCGGGTGCTGCCGGCCATGAAATCGCCGGAATAATAGACGCCGTCGGCGAGAAGGTTACTTATGTGGCGCCCGGGGACCGCGTGCTGTGCTCCGAGGTGCGTCAGGGCTGCGGTCAATGCCGGCAGTGCCTGCAGGACCGCCATTGGTTCTGTACGAACATCGAACCGATGTCCTTCCGGGTGCCGAGCCCTTACACCCGCAAGAACGGCGAGCGCGTCATTCAGACCTGTTCCGGCGCATCGGGATTCGCCACCTATACAAATGCGAATGAAAATATGCTCGTCAAGCTGGACGATGATATCACGTATGAGATCGGCTCCGCTTTGGCTTGCGGTTTCATGTCCGGCTTCGGCGCGGTGCTTAACCGCTGTCAGATAAGGCCCGGCGAAAGCTTCGCCGTCACAGGCTGCGGCGGTGTCGGCCTCTCCGGCATTATGGCCGCCCGCCTTTCGGGTGCGGTTCCGATTATCGCCATTGACACGAAGCAGGGAAAGCTCGACGCGGCCGTAAGGTTCGGAGCGACACACACAGTCAACCCCAAGGAGGTTGATCCGGTCGAGGCCGTCAGAAAAATTACGGGAGGCTTCGGCGTCGATCATTCACTCGTTGCCGTCGCCGGGCCGGGCATCAAGCGGTCAACCTTCGATCTGACCGCGGGCTACGGCCAAATGGTCGTTGTCGGACACGAGCATCCCCGCAATGAGGGGATGAGCGAATTCAACTTCATGGAGGTTCTCACAGGCAAACGGATTACCGGTTCCGTCATGGGTGCGGTGACGCTGCGCCGCGATATTCCGAAGTATATGGATATGTACCGCCGCGGCCTGATCAATCTTGACGCGCTGCTGACAAACCGCTTTAAGCTTGACGACATTCAGGCGGCGCTTGACGATTCCGAGCGCGGCGCTCTGAAAAACGTTGTCATATGTAACGAGGATTAATGAAAGAGAGGAACATCAATTAATGCAAAAACTGCCTAATTTAACCACTGCCGAAAAGCGCATGCTCAATGGCGACGAGGGCGTCGTCAAGCAAAAGTGCATGCAGTATTTGGTGGAGATGTGCCAGATTGCGGGCGCAGACCGTCTTGTCGATCTCGACGGAACCGGAGATATGCATTCTCCCGGACTCGCGCTCAGCCAGCACATTGTCATCACCTACGACGAGCTTGCGGCATTTGCCGAACAGGGCGGGACCTTTAAAATCCCGACCTTTGCCAACAAATCACCGTTCAGCGAGCAGCCGCCCATCCACGGCTGGGAGCGCTGCAATATCTGCGCCCAAAAAGACCCGGACGCAAGACAGGACGACCCGGCGTTTCACAAAAAGGCGCTGCATGAGGAGGAGTTCAAAATCCTGCGCAAGATGGGGCTGATCACAACCCATTCCTGCGCAAACTACCTGACCATGTCCTACCTGCCAAGTGTCGGCCAGCACTGCTCCTGGTTTGAGAGCAGCCAGATGCCTTACTGCAACGCCACACTCGGCGCGCGCACAAACTTTGACGGCACGCTCGCAACGTGCCTGCTCGGCAAGGCGCCGTATTATGATATGCACATTACCGAGAACCGTTATGGCACCGTGCTGATCGAGACCGACCGACTGATTCAGACAGACCTTGAGTGGGACGTCTACGGCTTCACCATCGGCGAGGCGTGCGATGTGCAGGTACCTGTCGTCACAGGGACGGCGCGTCCGACGACGACGCAATACCAAAAGTTCAATTCTGCAGTCAGCTCGGGCGGCGCCGTGCGCATGTACCACCTGCCGGGCATCACGCCCGAAGCGCCGACGATCGCGCATGCCACTGCCGGGAAGCCCTTCACGCAGCAGCTCCTGTTGGGCGAAGAGGCGCTCCGCAAAACATATGACATCCTGAATTTCCACACCACCGACGAGGTCGACCTTGTCTATCTCGGCTGCCCGCACCTGAACATCGTCGATCTGATGCTGCTTGCGAGGAAGCTTGAGGGTAAAAAATGCAGAATCCCGTTGTGGATCATGACGGCGCCGTGGCTCTACGCAAACGCAAGGAGCCTGGGCTATATCGATATCTTCGAAAAAGCCGGCGCGCACCTGATGTCCGGAGCTTGTCTGGCGGCGATGGGCGCCGTTCCGGAGGGTGTGAGAAACGTCGCAGTTGACACTGCAAAGCAGGCGTATTACGTCACAGGCTGCTATCCCGACGACGACTACCGCCTGCAGGTGTGCTACGGCTCCCAGGACGACTGCATTAACGCCGCGCTCACCGGAAAATGGCGCGGAGAATGGAGGTAACAGATATGGCAGAAAAAATCAGGCTCAAGGGCCGCTGCGAATACCCGGGCTGTGTCGAGGCGGAGGCGCTTGTCGCACCCAAATACCTGCAGGGCTTTACAAATGTCAAACCGGAATACGGCTACACGACGGAACGAAACCACCCACTGTTCAAGGTGCCGTACACGGGCAAGGTGCTGGTGTTCTACTCGCCGCGCGGTTCGGGCGGCTTCCTAATGTACGGCTTCGGCAAAACGCCCGCCGCTTTCATCCACACGAAGAGCAGCCCGCTCACAGTCGGCTGTGCCCTTCAGGCGCATGTGCCGATGATGACGGATTTCGAGGACGATCCGCTTAAATATATCGAAACGGGCGACCTTGTCCTCGTCAACGCCGACGAGGGTTATATAGAAATCACGAAGAAGGCTGACAGGTCATCGCAGTAAACGATCGTTCTGCCCTCTATAAAAATGATTTGGGAGGTTGTCATGCTTATTTCAAAGGAGAGCATCAAAGACTATTCAAGGTCTCTCGGAATGGATCTATGTGGGATAAGCAGCGTTGACAGGCTTAAAACGTCACCGGAGGGACGGCATCCGTGTGATATCCTGCCCGGCTGCAAATCCGTTATCGTGGTTGGTGTGCGGCTGCTTGATGGTGTCGTTCAGGCTAATTTCCGCGCGTTTGAAGACGGGCATGCGGAGCTGAAGGGTATTTACGGCACATATGGTTATACGATGCTGCCGAACTTTGAGCTCACATACGCCTGTTACGCAATGGCCCGTTATATCGAAAATAGTACGGACGAGGTTGCAACCCCTTGCTCTACCGGTCCAATGACGAATGGCATGCAGCTGAGCATCCGGCACGCCGCGGTTGCCGCCGGGCTCGGCCAGTTCGGATATATGAGCATCGTGCTGACGCCCGAATACGGCCCCCGCAACCGTTTCGGCGTGATACTGACAACCCTCGAGCTGGAGCCCGACCCCATGTATGACGGGCCGCCGCTCTGCGTCCCTGAAAAGTGCGGTATCTGCGCGAAGGTCTGCCCCACAGGCGCCATCTGCGCGCCCGGCACGAGTACGCCGGAACACGTAGAAATCGGTGAAAAGTCTTATAACTACACCCATGTCAATTTTGCCAAGTGCCGCAAAGCGCTTCAGGCAATGACAAAGGCTCTGGGCGGACGCGAGGACTATCTTACGTCTGAGGATCCGACGATCGAGGAGCTGACGGAGGCCGAAGCGCGTATGCCCGCCGATACCGTCGGGCTTCAGCATATCAACTCATGGAACTGCGGACGCTGCCAGACCTACTGCCCCGCCGGGAATTGGGGGCAGCGATACAAGAAAAAAGGGCTGAGCAAGGGCGCGGCCACGGTTTTTATTAACGATAAGTTATAATTAAAAGGATGAAATGAAAGGGGAATATGCTATGAGATGCAGAGCAGCGCTTGTCCCGAAAATGGGACTTGACGTTATTGTCGAGGAAGTGGAGCTTGCCGAGCCGGGCGATTATGAGGTGCGCTTAAAGGTCATGACGTGCACGATCTGCCACAGCGATATCCATGCGCTCAAAGGCGAGCATGGGGCATATGAGGGTCCCGGAATGGCCGGTCATGAGATTGCCGGCATCGTTGACAAGTGCGGTTCAAAGGTGACCTATGTCAAGCCGGGAGACAGGGTTCTGTGTACGGAGGTGCGCCAGGGCTGCGGTCACTGCGATCAGTGCCTGCACGACCGCCATTGGTTCTGCGAGAATGTGCCGCACACGAGCGACCTGTTCCGCATCCCGAGCCCGTACACAAGGCTTAACGGAGAGGTGTGCATTCAGACCTGTTCCGGCGCCAGCGGGTTTGCAGAGTATACAAATGCCCACGAGTCGATGCTGTGCAAGCTTGACGACGATATCCCGTTTGAAATCGGCTCGGCACTGGCCTGCGGCTTCATGTCCGGGTTCGGCGCTGTGCTCAACAGATGCAAGATTAAGCCCGGCGAGAGCTTTGCCGTCACCGGCTGCGGCGGCGTGGGCCTCAGCGCGATCATGGGCGCACGTCTCTCCGGCGCGATCCCGATCATCGCCATTGACACAATGGACGTGAAGCTGGAGGCTGCAGAAAAATTCGGCGCCACGCACACGATCAATCCCAAGCACTGCGACCCTGTTGAGGAAGTCAAAAAAATCACGCGCGGCTTCGGCGTCGACCACTCGTTTGTGGCTGTTGCGGGCAAGGGCATTAAAAAAATGACCTGGGACCTGACAGCCGGCTACGGCCAGATGGTCATCGTCGGCCACGAGCTGCGGGAGAACGAATTCATGACCGAGCTCAACTACTTTGACGTGCTGACGGGAAAGCGCATCACCGGAAGCGTCATGGGCGCCGTCACGCCGCGCCGGGACATTCCGAAGTATATGGATATGTACCGCAAAGGCCTGATTGATATCGACGCGCTGCTGACGCACCGCTATACGCTGGATCAGATCATGGAGGCTCTGGAAGATTCAATGAGAGGCTCTTTGAAGAATGTCCTTGTGATCGGCGGGCAGTAACCGCAAATTTTTGATGACAAAACACATGCCGACATGCGGCGGAAAGAGGAATGATATGAAATACGAAAGAATCCCTTATATGGCCCCGGGCTCGAAGCATGAATACGTGGGAACGACAATCACACCGATTAACGTGCCCGTGTTCGATTATCCGATCTCTCCCCGGGAAAATTTTCAGCGCGTCCTCAAGCACGACAAGCCGATGTGGGTGCCGACCACCCTCAACGACTTCAATTTCACCATGGGCGGCGAGCTGACCGGCCTGCCTGACCTTCGTTTTGATTTTACCGAACGCTGCGACTGGACGGACCTCTTTGGCTGTGTCTGGGAATGGATTCCCGACGCGGGCGGCTCCATGCTCAAGCCGAATCATCCGCCCGTGCTCGAAGATATAACAGATTGGGAGAAAAAGATTGTCTGGCCGGATCTCAACGAGGCGCGTATTAAGGCCTGCTGCGAAAAATATATGAGCCAACCGTATTATCATCCCGAAAAGATGAATCATTACGATCTTGGTCAGGGCTGCACCGAGCGTCTTGTCGCCGTTCTGGGCGGCTATACGGAGGCCATGCTGGCCTTGGCTGAGGAACCGGTCGCCTGCCGCGAGTTTATGGCCGAGCTGTCGCGCTTCCATTGCAAAATGTTTGACACGATCTCCAAGTTCTTCCCCACCGATATGATTATGTATCATGACGACTGGGGGACTGAGCGCGACTCCTTCTTCGGTGATCGGATGATGGATGAAATTGTTTATGAGCCGTCCGAGATATTCTTTAAGCATGTTAAAAACAGCGGTGTCAGCATCACGTTCCACACATGCGGATGTGTGAAGAGGTTCATACCCCAAACGATCTCCTTAGGCGCCGATTTCCTGCAGCTCCAGGTGCGCGCCAATGACGTTAAGGCATATAAGGAGCAATATGGCGATAAGATCGGTTTCGATGTGTATATGCTCCCCATATCAAGTGACCTGGTCATTCAGGAAGCACGGCAATATGTCGACGATCTCGGCAAGGGCGGCGGCTTGATCAGCACTGCCTTCGGCGGCGATGAGAAAATCCTGTGGGACGGCATGCAGGAGATGTACTGCTACAGCAGAGAATACTACGAGCGTTAGGATTTTGGTCGCCCATACGGCAGGCCGCGGAAACACAAACCATGCGAAAGGGGTTGCATTCTATGGAAACCGGTGTCGTGACGCTGACAAACACGAAGCAGTATCCTTTCAATAACTCTGCGCGAACGGTTGCGCTGCGCTCGGAGCAAAGCGATACGGACTATTTCGTATTGACACAGACCATCCGCTCGGAGGGCGAGACGGGTGAGCTCCGCGTGTACGACAAGGCGGTGAACGGCTTCAGGGTCGCCTTTAGCGGGTCGGCGCGAAGCGCCGAGGTGCGGTACCTTGTAATAAAAGGCGGTCTATGATGAAAATATTGCACAAGAATGAAGGAGCCTATGTCGACTATTCCCTCAGCGGTAACCTGCTGAGCTTTCGCGGCGGGGAGCTGACGCTTGATCTTTCGGAACTGGCGCGGGATTATCCGGTAAGCCTCTGTATTTCCGAGGACGCAGCGGGAAAGCTCATGCCTGGCGCAGCGCGGCGGTATGTTGCCGAGCTTGAGCTGCCGGCGCGCCAAAGTATTGTTGAGAAAACAGGGGTTGCTGACGACTTCGGGTTCCCTGTGCTGCACAGAGTGTCTATTCCGTTCAGCGCGGAGGATGTGGTCTTGACACTGTGGGCTGTGAAGGGGGCGGAGTAATGGCGAATTTTGACGAGGCGCGCTTTGCGCTGGAAGCCGCGACCGGGGGCAACAACACACTGCTCCTCGACGACGCCGGCCTGCCGTCTGTGATGGTGCGGATCCCGATGTTCCGCTGGTCGGAGGTTATTGACGGCGGCGAGGATGCGCCGTGCTCCGCGTTTGTCGTTGACGGCAAGGTGCAAAGCTGCATCTATATCAGCAAATACCTGAATATACTTGAGGCCGGGCGGGCGTACAGCCTCCCGAACCGCGACCCCGCACATACCCTGACGATCGACGAGGCGCGCGCCGCCTGTGCGGCTAAGGGCCGCGGCTGGCACCTAATGACAAACGCGGAGTGGACGGCGCTTGCCCATTGGTGCGTCAAAAACAGAACCGTTCCGCGGGGAAACAGCAATTTTGGCCGTGATTTTCAGGCGACGCACGAGCGCGGAATTCTTGTCCCCGGCAACAACGGGGAGTCGACGACGTCCGAAATGCGGACGTACACGGGGAGCGGGCGTGATACATGGTCGCACGACCACAGCGCGTTCGGGGTTTTCGACCTCAACGGAAACATTTGGGATTTTGTTTCGGGCCTTCGGATCGTTGACGGGGAAATCCAGGTGATTCCGGACAACAACAGCGCGCTGAATGTTGACGAGAGTGCGGACAGCCCGCACTGGCGCGCGATCAGCACGGAGGGCGCGCTTGTCCCGCCGGGCAGCCCGAATACCTATAAATACGATGGGATTGCGCCCGGCATTTCAAGCGGCGAGGATCGGGCGGTCGGCGACGGCTTCAAGCTGAATACGGCTGTCACAAACCGGAACTATACGGGCTCTGAATCGGACACGGCGCACCGCGCCTACGGCTGGATGCCGTTTTACGACATGACGGCCGAGCACGGCGTCCCGGCGCATATCCGGCTGAAGCAACTGGGCCTGTTTCCGGCAGGCGGCGCTTACCGCGACGGCGCGTATTTCTTCCTGCGCAATTATGGCGAACGCATCGCGGCACGCGGCGGCTCCTGGTTTGACGCGGCGGGCGGCGGAATATGGGACCTGTATCTGCGCGAAACAAGAGCGTTCATCTTCCCCGACATCGGCTTCAGAGCGGCTTATATTGCGCTGTGAGCTCGATTACAGCCTGTCAATATCATCTAATATAATGAAGGCCTGCCCGTAAGGGCGGCCTTTGTTTTTTCCTGATATTGACTTCGCGGATTTGGGGCGGTATGATCAAACCAATTTCTGAAAGGGATAAGCTGATGGTTATCGAAACAAAAAGGCTGATGCTACGAGAAATGACTGAGGCGGACATGCCGTCTCTGCGGAGCATTTTGCAGGACGAGGACGTCATGGTCGCGTATAATGGCGCGTTCAGTGACGCGGAGGTTCAGGCGTGGCTGGACAAACAGCTGATGAACTATAAGGAG
>CAZJCH010000034.1:6185-11958 GCA_964544005.1 uncultured Papillibacter sp. | reverse complement strand
CCTTGGCGATGGCTGTCCGGTCCTTGCAGAGCGAGTCGGCAATAACGGTGAAGGACAGCTGCTCTTTCAAGCCGAGGGCAATGTTCATTCTGTCTTCATAAGTAAGAAACTTCGACATAGCGTCTCCTTCCCGCCGCCGTCCGGTCAAGGATAACGCTTTGGCGATAATTGGTCAATAAATATACGGGATGACTTCTTCGTGCAGCCGACCCGTATGTGATATCCGCAAACAGAAAATCCCGGTATGTTCGGCGACACGTAGCCTCAATCTGGCCGACGAACCGCTTTCTCGCACCGGGAGTTTCATTTTTCAATTCACGGTACCCTATAAAAAGGAGGCAGCGGACATGTGGAACGACAGCAAATCGATTATTCTCAGCAGAATCAGCGTCGTCATATTTATGCTCCTGCTCGTCGCGGTCGACGTTACGGCGCCGTGGCTCATCCCGATGACGTTCAGTTACGTTGTAAAGCCCGGGTGGGCCGGCTGGTTTTTTGTCACGCTCTACGCAGGCACCGTTCCGGCGGCGCTCCTCCTTATCAGCCTGTACCGCCTGCTCCGGCGCATTGAACGGGGCGAAGTCTTCATCCGGAAGAATGTGGACAGTCTCCGTTTTATCTCTTGGTGCTGCTTTGCCGGGGCCGTTATCAGCGCCGTTTCCGTCATCTACTATATCCCCTGGGTCATGGTGACCATCGCCGCTGCGTTTATGGCCCTTATCGTCCGTGTTGTGAAAAACGTCTTCGCCAGGGCCGCTGCGCTCCAGGACGACGTTGACCACACGATTTAGGGGGCGCGTCATGTCTATTGTTGTGAATCTCGACGTCATGATGGCAAAGCGCAAAATCTCCTCCGGCGAGCTGGCCGAGAAGATCGAGCTCACCCAGGCGAACCTATCGATCCTAAAGACGGGCAAAGCCCGCGCCATCCGTTTTTCAACGCTGGAGGCCATCTGCAGGGAGCTTGACTGCCAGCCGGGCGATATACTGGAATTCAGGGAAGACTAGCCGGCAAGCTGTCCGGCAATAATTTATTCACCGAATGTTGAAAGGAGCTTGAAATGTTTAAAAAACGATTTATAATACCGGCCGTCGCCGTGCTTCTTATTTGTGCGATAATGATTCCGCCGGTACGCGCCGCCGCCGAATCCATGCTGTCCGTTTTTCGCGTGGCGGATGTCAGGACGATCCGGATAACGGTTCAGGATCTGCAGGATATGGTCACCTTCATGGATCGTGAGGGAACAGCCGCTATTGAGGATGCCGAGGCGCAGGAAATACTGACGCGGTTGATGGAGAAAGCGGAGTCCGAAGTTAAGACACTCTCCGATGCCCGCGACTTTACAGCTTTTTCGTTCAGCCTGCCGTCAGCCTTACAAGACGAGACACCGGCGCTTTATGCCGCCGGCAGCCAGTCAGAGACAGTCACGCTGGATACGGTGAAAATAAACGAGGCGCTCTCCGGGCTCGGCGCGACAGCACTCGTCGACAGCAGTTATAACGGTGCGACGATTATCGTCAACTCACCGCCTGTCATTATGGCAAAGTATTCGGAAGTGCTTCTGGCCGCCACGCAGAGCGTTTATTTTGAGACCCCCGACGATGTCCTGAACAGCCTCTATACGAGCTTTCTCGGCATCCCGGCGCTCCCGGAGAATCTGCGTGTCCAGCTCGCCGGTATTGATCCTGGGACGCGGGACGTCTATCTGCCGGTGATCGAAGGCCTTGGCCGTGAAACAAGCCTCGGCGGCGTTACGGGCTATGTCTATTCCTCCGGCGATCTGGCGCAGGTTTTGGGCATGATGACCGGCTTCGCCGGCGATGAGCAGCTGGCGCAAATGAGGAGTGAAAACGCCTCCGTTCTCATCTGGCTGAAGGACGGCGTATTATACTTCCTGGCCGGCGAAAAGTCCGACAGCGAATTATCTCAAATCGCCGGGAGTATCCGCTGATGATCATTGAGACCGACAACCTTTCGAAAACGTATCAGACTAAGGCTGCCGTCAATTCCATAAATCTGTCCGTCGAAAAAGGACAGATTTATGGCTTTCTGGGGCCCAACGGCGCCGGGAAGTCAACAACGATCAAGATGCTGACCGGCCTTGTCTTCCCAACCTCCGGCAAAGGGCAGGTACTGGGGCGGCCCTTGGGCGACGTGAGAGCGCGCTTAAGGCTCGGCTACCTGCCGGAGCTCTTCCGCTTCCAGGAGTGGATGACCGGGGAGGATCTGCTGAATTTCCATACAGGCCTTTACCGTTTAAAGCGCGACCCGGAACGCAATAAAAGAGTGCTCTGTCGTGTCGGGCTTTCAGGTCAGGAGAAGTATAAGGTCGGAGGCTACAGCAAGGGCATGCAGCAGCGCATCGGCCTGGCCTGCGCCCTGCTGCCGGAGCCGGAGCTCCTGTTTTTGGACGAGCCGACATCGGCCTTGGACCCCATCGGGCGCAAGGACGTCAGGGATATTATTCTGGCGCTCCAAAAAGAGGGCACGACGGTATTCTTAAACAGCCATCTCTTAAGCGAGGTGGAAACAGTCTGCGACCATATCGCCATTATCAATAAAGGGGCCGTCGTCAGGTCGGGCGCCATGAAAGACCTCCTGATGGAAAAAGTAACGCTGAATATCCGGTGCGCTCCGCTGCCCGACGTCGTCTGGCAGACGCTGAAAGAAAGCTTTGACGGCAGCGCGGCGCCTCAGCAGGAAGACGGCTGGATGACACTGACGCTCAAAAGCGAGGAGGACATCCCCAAAATAGCCGCGCTGCTCATATCGCATGATATGAAGCTCTATGAGCTGACGCCGCGCCATGAGACGCTGGAGAGCGTCTTTCTCAAGGTCATCGGAGAGGAGGTGTCTGCATGAAAACCATCGCTCTGGCGGCGCTGAAGGAAGCCGTCCGTAAAAAAACGTTCATCGTCATGAGTATCGTCACAGTACTCTATCTCGTCCTCTGGGCGGTGATCCTGTATTACTTCCGCGGTGCTTATTTCCATAACGACACCGATCAGATCGGCGCAATGGCAACCGTGTTCATTACCCAAATGGGGCTGCAGTTTTCCTCCATGCTGATGTGCCTTCTGACCATCATGCTCGGGGCCGGCGCCATTGCCTCGGAGCTTGAGACCGGTATGATCCACGCCGTTATTTCCAGGCCTCTGGGCCGGGCGTCCTACGTTCTCGGAAAATTTCTCGGGTTGGCCGTTCTGACGGCGATATACGCAACGGTACTTTACACGGCAATTCTTCTGATCGGCAGCGCCTTTTCGCTCGTCACCGTCACAACTCTGAGCTTTTCCCGGCTGCTCGGCGGTTGGGTGCTGTACCTGCTGGTGCCGCTCACCGTTTTGTGCCTGACACTATACGGCTCCGTTAAAATGCGGGTCGTACCCAACGGCCTTTTGATGATCTTTATCTACATCCTCGGCAATATCGGCGGCATGGTCGAAATGATCGGCAGCCTGATCAGCAACGGCTCGGTCACCAGCGCCGGCATATTTCTCAGCCTCATCTCACCGTTTCACACGCTGTACAACGCGGCGGAGCGCATCCTGCTGCCCTCTGCCGGCCTCGCCGGCGAAATGATGCGCGGCATCAGCGGCCTCACCGGCAGCGGCCGCCCTGCCAGTACCGTCATGTTCATCTACATCGCCGCCTACGCCCTCGGCTTCCTCGCCCTGGCCGTCCGACGGTTCAGGAAGATTGATATCAATTAGACAAATAGCCTCCGTGATGCTTCACGGAGGCAAATTCTTTATCGTGCGCGGCACTCAATGCCTGGATATCTGCCGTCAGTTCCAGCGTTTCAGCTATTGATATCCGCCTCCGGCGAATCCCCGACCAGAGACCTCAAAAACCCATACAGCGGATAAAGCGACAAAAACTCCTCGCAGAGCGTTTTGGCAAACTCCCGCGCGTACAGCTTCTCGTGACCCTTGCCCTCGGCGATCACGCCGATCGTCTTGCGGTTGTACCAATCGGCAAGTACGCCTTCTTTCTCGCCCTTTTTCCGGCTGTATTCGTCGCCGTAGACATAAAAGTTTTTACCAAGGCCTGAGGCAATGCGCTCAAACTCGGCGGGATTGGCGTCCAGCCGGTCGCGGAATTTTTTCATCATCGCGGCGGGGGCCATAAAATATCCCATGCCATAGGAATAACCCTCCGGCGAAATTTCAAAGAAGAAGCCCGGCTCGGCCGTCCAGTCCTCGTCATGGTCCCGCTCCATGGAAAACCAGAGGTTCTCCTTATACGGCCTCCCGTCCCGGACGCGCCGC
This sequence comes from uncultured Papillibacter sp., assembly GCA_964544005.1. GTDB lineage: Bacteria > Bacillota > Clostridia > Oscillospirales > Oscillospiraceae > Sporobacter. The sequence continues at coordinate 7,686 of CAZJCH010000034.1, read as the reverse complement.
GCGTCCCGGTGGATGCGCGCCACATGGAAACTGAGGTCCAGCTTTGTTTTCTCAGTGAAGCAGGTCCACACCTGGTCCGCCAGCTCCCTTAACGGGTTCTGCAAGTGATCCACATAATCCTGCTTATGCTCCAAAAACCAGCCGCGCTCGTTATTGAAACGGATGCCCCAAAGAAATTCCGTCGTCTTATCATTGAAACCGGTGAACATCATCATTCTCCAATAATCTTTATCAGCACGCGCTTATCGCGCTTACCGTCGAACTCGTAATAAAATTATACGACCGTCTCCCGTTTTTGTTTTTTCCTCAGAAAACCGAGCTTTGTTTCGCTGATGATAAAGGCCATAAAGGACAGGACAAAGCCTGCGCACAGCTTCAGGGTCAAGGCCTCGCCGCTGAAAAGGACGGAGGCCGCCGCGCCGAACACGGCCTCGAACGTCATGATGACGGAGGCCTGCGCCGGCGGCGTGTGCTTCTGCCCGAAGACCTGGAGGAAGATGCAAAGCGCCGTGCTCGCCGCGGCCATGAAGATCAGGTTCCAGACTGTCGTCATCGGAACATTCTGCGGAAACGGTTCAAAAATGGACGCCAGAACGCCCGCGATGATACCGGCCGCCGCAAACTGGACCATCGTCAGCAAGACAACGCTGCGGTTCTCGACGGCTTTGTTTGTCACGATGATATGGACGGCGAAAAAGAGCCCGCAAATAAGCGTCAGAGCGTCGCCAAGCCCCAGCTGAAAATTATCGTTCAGCGAAATAAGCCCGACGCCGCAGAGTCCGATGACGGCTGCAATGATATTATACCTGTCCGGCCGTTTTTTATTGAAAAACCAGAATAAAAACGGAACGATGATGCAGTATGCTGCCGTCAGGAATGCGTTTTTTCCCGGCGTCGTCATCGTTAAGCCATATGTCTGGAAAGCGTACGCGACAAAAAGCACCGCGCCCATGAGCGCGCCGCCGCCCACATACCGCCAGTTCAGCTTTTTTAGCTCGCGGATGCCGGCAATGAAGAGAATGACGGCGGCGCCCAAAAAGCGGAACGCAAGGATATACAGCGTTGTAACATTATTCAGCGCGAAGTCCATCAGGACGAAGGAGATCCCCCAGATAAAGGTGGCCAGAAAGAGCGCTGCCCGGCCCAGATTCTTTTTATTGTCAGTCACAAAATAACCTCATTACTTTATATCTCTTTAAATTCTCTGCATATAGGCGGCCGCCGACTTCGCCATCAGCCGTTTCGTGCCGACGCTGTCGAAGGCGACCTCCAGCAGCGCGTCACCCCCGGCCGGCTGGACATCGGTAATCATCCCGCGCCCAAAAGCCTTATGGCTCACCAAATCACCCTTCATGTAGGAAACGGCCGAAGCAGAAGGCGGCACGCCTGACGGGGCATAAGGCTTATAATCCTTTTTCAGAGGCTCTTTACGGTCTCTGGAACCGCTGTTATCAGCTTGATAGACGCGGTTGTTCGGCCTGTACGCCCGCTCTGACCTGTC
>CAZJCH010000034.1:0-6175 GCA_964544005.1 uncultured Papillibacter sp. | reverse complement strand
CGCATCCTCGTCGTCAAAGCTGAAGCTCATTCCGCCGAAGACGGGATCAGGCCTGTCGATAGTGTCGCCGGACACCTCGTCGACAAAGCGGGAGGTCTTGCCCGCCGTCGTCTTGCCGAAGATCATGCGCTGCCGTGCACTTGTGAAATAGAGCTTTTCCTTCGCCCGCGTCATGGCCACATAGCAGAGCCGCCGCTCCTCCTCCATCTCCTCCGGCTCGCCGATAGTCCGCATACCCGGGAAGATGCCCTCCTCCGCGCCCACGATGAACACCGTGGGGAACTCCAGCCCCTTGGCGCTGTGCATCGTCATCATGACGACGCTGTCGGCGCTCCTGTCGTACTGATCGATATCCGTGTATAAGGCGATCTCGTTGAGAAAATCAAAGAGCGTGCCGCCCTCCGTCTCCCTCAGAAAGTTCACAATATTACTCTTGAGCTCCTGCACGTTTTCGATCCGCGTCAGGTTCTCGTCCGTCGCTTTGGCCTCGAGTGCCTTGACATAGCCGGTTTTGTCGAGGAGCGTATCATAAAAGACGTCCAGCGGCAGTGTATCTGAGAGCCCGCGGAGCTCCTCAATCATTTTCGTAAACTGCTGAAGCTTTACCGCCGATTTCCGGAGGTCATCATACTGCTCGGCGTCCTTCAGCACGTCATATACCGAGATTTGCTTTGTGCCTGCAATTTCCTGGACGAGGTCCAGAGTGACCTGACCGATGCCCCTGGGCGGATTGTTGACGATGCGCATGAGCCGCAGATCATCCTCCGGATTCAGTATCACGCACAGGTACGCCAGTATGTCTTTGATCTCGGCCCGGTCAAAAAACCGCGTGCCGCCGATGATACGGTATGGAACGCCGCTCCTTTTGAAAGCGTACTCCAGCTGGTTCGACTGGGCGTTGAGGCGGTACAAAATCGCATGGTCGCTCCACTTATCCCCGGCGGCCACGCCGCTGATGATCCTTTCCGTCACATACTGTGCCTCCTCGCGCTCGTCCCGCGCGATATAAAGCGTCAGCTTTTCGCCGCCCTCCTTTTCCGTCCACAGCTCTTTGCCCTTGCGGCCCTTGTTGTTTTTGATGACGTCGTTGGCCGCATTTAAGATGTTGCTTGTGGAGCGGTAGTTCTGCTCAAGCCGGATGACACGGGCGCTTTTGTATTTGCTTTCAAAGCTCAGAATGTTCTCGATGGTCGCGCCGCGGAATTTATAGATGCTCTGGTCGTCGTCCCCGACGACGCAGATATTCTCATGACCTCCCGCCAAGGCGCTTGCCAGAAGATACTGGAGATTGTTCGTATCCTGATACTCGTCGATCAGAACGTACCGGAATCGTCGCTGGTAATAATCCAGCACGTCCGGGTTTTCCGACAGCAGCCTGACGGTGAAGAGGATGAGGTCGTCAAAATCCAACGCGTTGGCGGCTTTCATGCGGTTGGAATACTCCAGATACGCCCGCCCGATGTGCCGCTTTCGGATGTCGCCGCTCTTGTCGGCGGACATATAAAACTCCTTCGCCGAAATCATGGCGTCCTTGGACTTGCTTATGTAATTCAGGACGGTTCTGTAAGGATATGTCTTGTCGTCCAGGTCGAGTTCTTTTAAGATGCGCTTCATCAGCGACTGGCTGTCCGATGTATCGTATATGGTAAACGAGCGGTCAAAGCCCAGCCGGTCGATATCCCGCCGCAATATACGTACGCAGGCCGAGTGGAACGTCATCGCCCATATGTCGTTTGCCCCCGCTCCCAGCATCCGCTCCAGGCGGGATTTCAGCTCGTCGGCCGCTTTGTTGGTGAAGGTGATGGCGATGATGCGCCACGGCTCCACAGGCTCCACGGCGCATAAATTAACGGCACGCTCCGCGTGATCGGGCGCCGGGTTTTTCGCGTAGCTCTCCAGGAAGCTGAGATCCTGCTCCGTCGCGTACCCGGGGAGCTCGTCGGTATCCGAGCCGCGCCCGAATTTGATCAGATTTGCAATCCTGTTGATGAGGACTGTCGTCTTCCCGCTGCCCGCCCCCGCAAGGAGTAAAAGCGGCCCCTCCGTCGTCATGACGGCCCGGCGCTGCATATCGTTTAAATGTGCAAAGTCCAAGGCGATCACATCGCGCCGCGCCTTTATGAATTTTTCAATAAATGTGCCGCTCATCGTCTGCTCCTAAACACAAAATACCGTTTGCCGGCCATCATTATATACTAAATAGAACTGCCGTGCAAATATGTATACCGACGCATACGGTATCATACCGGCGCATACGAACGCATACTCAGAATAGATAAGGATAGCAGATTTTACTGCAAAAAATTCATTTCAAAAAAGAAGCGGCCAACGGGAGCTCTTCGCTCCCGTTGGCCTAAAGGTTATGAGGATAATAAAATGAAAAAAGATAAAAAGATGGAATTGGCAACCCTACAATAGTTATATTAACAGCCAGATGTTAAGAAATATACATCGAGTTATTTCAAAACTATTAAATTCTAAAAAAATTTTTTCTGTTTTTATGCAAATTATAAAATTATTCGTCAATTCAGTCGAAAGCAGGGCCGTACCATTTTGCAGAATTACTGTAAGAAACGTTCGGACAACCCTCTAACGGCACCATCATCGCAAAGCGCCGGCTTTTTTTCCCGCCATATTCCGGCAGAATTCTCACGATATATCTCCCCGCCTTAACCAGCCTCGATACGGCGGAAACAGCATCTTTTACCCCGCAGCCGGGGGAGAGGAGCAGCTCCTTTATCTGGACGGTAACGCTGCCGGCGCTGTTTTCTGCCGGCTCAATGACAGCGCAGCCTGCGGCCGCGCCTGTACAGCCCGCCTTATCACCGCCCCGCACCAGCATATAGAGACCGCCGCCCGATTTCTGACAGAGATACTGCTGATAGGAAAACGCGCCTTCGTCCGTATCGATGTGCACGCAGCCTTTAAGAAGGCTTTGACGGATGCGACGGTATTCGGCCGGCGCAACACGCGTCAGCGCGTATTGGCATTCGTCGGCCGGGTATCCGGAGGACGAGGCTGCACTCAAGTCATGCGCTGAATATTCAACCTCGCACACATCGAAAAAAGTGCGAAAATCCGTGCGCTTCTCATAAAAGTCAAAAAGCCCCTCATCCGCCGGCTTCAAAACGACGGCGGGAAAGCCTGTTGCCGTTGCCTGTTCCGCCGCCGCCCGCGTCACGGCCTCGCCGTACCCGCGCCCGCGGTATCTCGGCAGCGTGGCGATGGCGTAAAGCATCGCGCATGGAAGACGGACGCCGCCCGGTAATACAAGCGCTCCCACCGGAAGGATATAAGCCGCCGAAACGGGTATGCATCGGTCATTAACGGCATCGGCATCATTGATGACGACAGTCAGCTCCGGTGAAAACCAGGTGTCATAAAAGTGATGAATATCCGCGTCCTCGTCGCCAAAAGCGGTTTTCCAGAGCGCTTTAAGCCGCGGCACATCCTCAAAAGACGCGCAGCGCGTGATTGCTTCATTCCCCTTCGTCATGACATCAGAAATGTGCCGGGCGCAAGCTCCTTGATCATGCGCTCCAGTTCCTTCAGATCGACGAAGGTCTCCGGCCTTCTCCTCGGGTCGCGGAGGAGCGCCGCCGGATGGTACAGCGGCATGAATTGAACGCCTTCCTTGTCGTACCATTTTCCGTGGTCGCGCGTGATCTTGAAGTCCTCTCCGATGAGCCTGTACGCGGCGATGCGCCCCAGGCAGACGACAATTTTCGGCTTAAGAAGCTTAAACTGCACCCGCAGCCAGTCGATACACGCGTCCTGCTCCGTATTGAGGGGGTCGCGGTTTTTCGGCGGCCGGCACTTGACGATATTGGCGATGTAAATGTTTTTCGTCCTGTAGAGGCCGATGATCTTCAGCATGTCGTCCAGCAGCTGCCCCGCCCGCCCCACGAACGGCTCGCCCTTTTTATCCTCCTGCTCGCCCGGCCCCTCGCCCACGAACAGCACCTCCGCTTCCATGTTCCCCACGCCGAACACAACGTTCGTCCGCGTCTCGTACAGCGCGCATTTCGTACATGTCCTGCAGGCATTTTCAAGTTCGCTCCAAGACAGCATAAAAGACCTCCAGCGGTATAATCCTGATTGAGGCAAAGTATACATGAATTCCCGCAAAAAGTCTACTTTTCGCTTAACGAAATCCTTGACTAACGCCCGCAATGACGCTATAATAACTAAGCTTGACGGCTTACCCCCGTCTGCCGCCAACTCAAAGCTATAACTTAATACGATACGGAGAAGTCGCCTAGCTTGGTCGAGGGCGCACGATTGGAAATCGTGTATCGGTCAAAAGCCGATCGAGGGTTCGAATCCCTCCTTCTCCGCCACAATTTGTCCGAAAAGTCCGAATTTATCAGACTTTTCGGACGTTTTTATGACCATTTTTGCGCGATTTGTTCAGATCACTGCATTTTCACAGCGGCAGATAAAAGCAGCACCTTACATGACCGCTATTAGTGCCTTAACACCTATCATATTGATTACTCTTGTTAAATTGTAGGCAAGAAAACTCAGTCCCAGCTCCGCTGCGGCTTTTTCTTTGCCCCTGCATAACAGATAATGTGCTCCATGATACCATTTAACCGTTCCAAACGGATGCTCGGATAGGCACATCCTCTGTTTCAGCTTTTCTTTATCTGCCTTGATGTGGATAACTACCTTCTTTTCCGGGTGATCTTTGCGGAATAATGCATGATTTCCCGGATTTGGCGCTTCTCCCTGTGGAATATTGTTCAGCTTGTGGCGGATGCTGCCGTACATCTTGACGGGCACATATTTCGTCCCCTGTGAGAAGCTCACTTTTTTATGGCTTGTGCTGCTTGTACACCGGTTTGGACACTGCCTGCAAGCGTCTTTGCACGCATATTCTGTATTTCTGCCCTTTGTACATACCTTTTTCAATATGTTTCCCATTGGGCAGGTAACCGTCCCGTCATCATTAAGGCTGAAGCAGCTCAAAACACTCTTTTCCTGCAATTCAACCTCTATGCAGGTTCCCTCATAGCACTTCGGCAGTACTCCTGCCGATATGCATTTGCAGATATCTTCCGGTTTTGTTGAATTGTATTCAGCTTCACTGATCTCTGCTTCCTGGTACGGAATGTTGTATAGCCGTTCTTCTTTATCATATTTCATTGCAACGGTGGGTACCGTTCCATTCATAATACAGTTGAGTATGTCTTCCCGACTCTCATAGCCTTTGTCAGCGACGACCTCCGCAATCTCAAATTCAAGTTGCTGCTTGCTTTTCTCCGACACCTCATTCAGTAACCCCTGATCTGTATTGTGGTTTGTAACTTCATATTCTGCTATCAGATGGCTCCCGGAATCTACGGCCGTCTGTACATTGTAGCAGCAGTGGAATCCATCCTTGCTGTGCATTCTTCGTGCCTCAGGGTCGGTTGTGAGCAGTTGTGTTTCGCCGCTTTGAATTAGGTCAACCATATATCCCTGGTATTTCGCTTTTCTTTGAGTCAGCTCAATAACAGCGGCCTTTATTGCTTCCAGTGAAGGCTCTTCGTCTTTTTCTTCACAGTCGGCTTTATCCATTTGGGCAAGATACTCTACAATTTTCTCATCAATATGTGCAAGTTGGAGTTGTCAAGAAAAGTGCAGTTTGAAAACACCCAAAATTGATTTTATTCGGTAGCGGCAGGACGTCATCAGTAGCAGCAGTAGAGCTGTGAGCAAAGTGGAAAACAGGGTTTACCACTTTGCTCACAGCTCTACTTTGATATACTTAAAGACATTCAGAACAACGACAAATACGAGGGTTATTTTATCAACGATAACGATATCGTAAAGACACTTGAGCTGAGAGTGTACAGAAACGGTGTTGGCAACCGTGAAAAAGCCGCCCCATTTGGAACAGCCAAGCATTTAAAATAAGAACGCGGACTATACTCCATAGCCCGCGCTTCTTTATGCTATTTTCAGTTTACACTTTCGATTATATACGCTTACCTACTTTTTAAGTATACATCATATTGCGTTACCTGTCAATGCTTTTACTACATATTGTGCTTGCTCATTTTTCAAGACGCTAATTGCCTGTTCGTGCAGTTTTGTTTTTGTCATTGGAACCGTTCTTTGTATTTTTTCGGCGACGGTGAGCACTTCGGGTTATGAGGTACCGCACGATACACATGAATCTATCATGATT
>CAZJCH010000033.1:8690-11968 GCA_964544005.1 uncultured Papillibacter sp. | reverse complement strand
AAAAGTATGAACCGGCGTGTATTTTTTGCAGTAATGTTAAAGGCGTGACAAACTACAAGGGCAAAAATATCTGCGTCGCGTGCATGAAGGAACTGAAGAAAAAGGGTTAAACTGGTGCTAGATAACATCGTGCCTCTGTCCAAAAGACAGAGGCACACTTTTTTTGTTTATTCAGAAAAATATGAAAACAGGAAAACAATGTTAATTGTAAAAAGATACTATTATGTGTTTTGATTCAAAGCCGCTTCGTACAAAACGTTTTTTGCATAACCTGTAAAAAAAGAACATTTTTTTACAGCATCCTTCAGTGAGAGGCCATCCATGCGATATTCGCTGACAATTCTGAGCGCTTCATCAAGACTGTGCTCGGGGGTGGTCTGTAAAGCGGCACCTTCGATTACAAGGACAAATTCGCCGCGGGGCGGCGTCTCCTGAAAATAGCTGACAGCGGATGAAAGGGTCGTGCGGAGCGTTTCCTCGTGGATTTTTGTCATTTCGCGGGAGATGGAGACGCGCCTGTCGCCGAAAGCCTCCAGCAGGTCCTTTAGCGTTGCTATGAGTTTATGCGGCGCCTCATAAAAAATCATGGTGCGTTTTTCTGTTTTGAGTTCCTCAAGATGCTCAAACCGGCTTTTCCTGGCCGTGGAGAGAAAGCCTTCAAAGGTGAACCGGCCCGTCGGCAAACCGGAGAGCGCCAGAGCCGTGACGGCCGCGCACGCGCCGGGTATGGCAATAGACTTGATGCCGGCGTCCGCGCAAAGACGAACAAGGTCCTCTCCCGGGTCACTGATCGCCGGCATACCTGCGTCTGTGACGAGGGCGCATGTTTCCCCCGCTAAAATCCTGTCGCGGATCTTGTTGCCGCTCTCGAGCCGGTTGTGCTCATAATAGCTGACAGTCGGCTTTTTGATGCCGAGGTGGTTTAAAAGCTTCACAGTCACACGCGTGTCCTCGACTGCGATAAAATCAGCCTGCGACAGAGTTTCGGCCGCCCGTTTCGTAATGTCGCCCAGATTGCCGATCGGGGTCGCGACAAGATATAAGATTCCGCTCATGTAACCGCCTCTTTTCAAACAATAAGCTTGTTGCTGGGGCAAACCTGGTGTTTGCCCTCTCTGATTTTGCAGTGCATGATTGGTACAGGGCAGACACAAGGTCTGCCCCTACGCGGTACAACCCCGCTGCGCGAATATCACACTCTGTGATAAATCATTTTGACCTCTTCCGTATCGTTTCCGTTTTCATCCGTCAGTATAAGCGGCGGCTCAATCTTCAGGGAAGGGTTACCGCCGCGCCGGCTCTCAATGAGGATGAGGTTTGGCGCGGATGCTGCTTTATACTGCACAAAGCGCAAACGCTTGGGTTCAAAGCCGTTTTCCCTGAGCGTACAGATGACCTCAATAAGCCGTTCCGGTTTGTGGACGAGTGCGAATTGCCCGCCCCAGCGCGCCAAATACGAAGCGGCCGCGCAGACATCGCCAAGCGTGCACGTCCGTTCCGCGCGCGCGGCCGCCTTGCAGTCATGTCCCGGGGATTTCCCGCGGCCTTCGGCATAATATGGGGGGTTTGATACGACAAGATCGTATGCGCCTGCCTCCAGAAAATCGCGGTGGCGGCGCAGATCGCCGTTAATGATGTTGATTCTGTCATCAAGCCAACAGAGCCTTGCGTTTTCCCGGGCAATATCCGCCCATTCCGGCTGCAGCTCGACGCCGTCAACTGTAAGAGCCGCGTCATTCCAAGCCAGGAGCACCGATATGATCCCTGTGCCGCACCCGAGGTCACAAGCGCGCCTTCCGCGCCCGGACTTGGCGAAGGAAGACAGGAGGACCGAATCCGTGCCGAGGCGAAACGCCTCGTTGTCCCGTATAAACGTTGGGCCGCCCGACCACAGTTCATCCGTTATCATCGGTTTTACCTCCGCCGCTGCAGTTAATTGTAAGACTGCTGATGTCTATAAAAAATGCTGCCTCGAGAAAACGGCTTTCAAAGCTGTGAGCGATGGCAGCACATTTTCTCATACGACAGCATTTTCATATGTAAGCCGCTTACTGGGGGGAGATGGCTTCCACCGGGCAGGCCTCGGCGCAGGAACCGCAGTCAACACACTTCTCGGGATCGATCTCATATTGGTCTGAACCCTGAGAAATCGCTTCGACGGGGCAGTTTGCGGCGCAGGCTCCACAGGAAACACACTCTTTACTGATTTTATATGCCATGCTTATACCTCCATTTTTATATATAGCGGCCTCTTTCGAGGCAGACAGAAACCATGAGTATTTTACCATGTATGCGAAAAAAATCAATAGCTTAATTCAGGATTTGTTGTTATCACGTGATACTATCACCTTGTAGAAGAAGGCGAACAAATTCCGTCTTTGACAAGCAGTATGAAACATAATATAATTACCATAAATAACTAAATTTAGAGGGGTGTTCTTATGTTCTTCACCGAGTTCAAGCCGATGACCGAAGCGGAAGTCATTAAAAAGGTCTCCTCCAAACCGAAGGCGGACGGCTCCGCGGCGCTCGATTCCTGGGCCGGTCTGTCGTTCAAGGTCCGACTGGAGGGTGAATTCGCCCCGGCGCAGTTGGAGTACAAAATCCATGACGCGGGATCTCTGACCGTCATTGAAAACGGTACAAGCTACGACGCGCCATACTCTGCGATTATGCTGGGACGTGTCGCGCTCCTCACGCACCTGATTCCCGGCACGTCCCGCGGCTGGCACCTCGTTATCGACACAAAGACTTATGCCTTAACGGCTTTTGAGACGTGGTTCGGCATAACGGTCCCAGTCGGCGGCGACCTGTTCGGCATAAAAGAACCGACAGGAATGCGCGATATCCCCCGCGAGATCCAGCGGCACTACCACTTCGGCTGGGCGGATCTGGGTACAAACGCGAAACCGGAAAAGCTCCACACCACCACGAACCGCTTAGAGGGTCGCGGCCTGCATTGGCAGTATGATAACGGTTATCAGCTTTTGACCTTCTTTCCCAGCGTCGTCTGCTCCACCCTCGTCGAGCTTACTGACCCGCTCGGCGGCATCACGATGACAAATCCGTCGGATTACATAAAAATAGATGACGAATATTATGTATACGCGCGCTGGGAGGTCGAGTTCAGCGGCAAAATGTGGCTCGAGGTTCTCAATTTCTTTGACCTGAAGGCGGCGGGGGTGGAATTCGGCTTCGGCGAAAACGACGAGCTGTGCTACGCGCTGCACACGGCGGCGCTGGAGATCACAGGCGACGCGGCGCATCTGGAGCAAATC
>CAZJCH010000033.1:4107-8648 GCA_964544005.1 uncultured Papillibacter sp. | reverse complement strand
GGCAAGGGCGCCCGCTATGCATACCGTCCCAGGGACATCGACATCCCCATGACAAGGGAGGAGGCGCACCGGCATGCGGCTGAAGCCCAGAGCATCTTTGATAACGGCGGCATGAACATCATGGCCAGCGGCAACAACCTGCCGGTCGTCGATTATCTTGCAGGCAAGAGGTTTACAGTCAGGCTGGACGGCGAAAAGCACATAGCCGCCCCCTGGGCCGGGACACACGAAACTGTGTATGAATACGACGTCGTCAGTAAGGATATATTAAAATGGCATCTCCCGGGCGGGATATGGCAGGAGGAAAAATACACGGCCTTTGAGCCGGCGAAGGATCTCATTCTCTTCTCCCACATGCTGACGGGCGACCGGGATTACACAAATATTACCCAGGCTGTGGACTTCTCGAACGGGCTCGCTACGACCGTCCGGGCGCAGGTCGGCAGCTGGCGCAGCGAATGGGAAATCGGCGCCTATGCCAAATTCGGCGTTCTGGAATACGGCGATCTTGTCCCGCCGTTCGCGCGCCGCCACCACTTCACCACCGATCTCGTGGGTAAAAGCTACGCCTGGGCGTACAGCGACACGATGAGCTCCATCCACGTCTATTCTTCACCGGAGAGCTACAGCTGGACCATCTTTCAGGGTGACAACAGCGGCGGCGCAACCTGGAGCAGTCCCTGCTTTTTCGTCAAGCTCCGCGACGATGCGTACCTGTTCCAATGGGTGGAGGAAAACTGCAACGGCAGCCAGGGCCTCGTTGTGTTTAACCCGTATATCCAGCACGACGGCGGCTTCTTCTTCGGTGTCGGCCACATGGGCCTGCGCCTTAACATCACCGGCGCGTACGCGCGCACTCTCGGTCGCTTCAATATCATGAAATACTTTGATAAAAAGGGTAATCTGTAACCGCTAAATATGATCAGACAGGGACCTGAAACGCTGTTTCAGGTCCCTGATTTTCATTGATATCCCAATTAGGTAGCCGATGCGGCGGCGGCGGAGGAGGCGGAGACGGCGGCGATCATGGCGGCCTGCTGGGCGATGATGATGTTGGTGATGCTCGTGCATAAAGCCGTCGTCAAAAGTCCGTTTTGAACAGCGCCCACCCGCTCGTAGGCTGCCAGCGCCGAGGCATACAGCAGGAGCTCCTGCTTTGTCACAGACCAGGCGCCGAAGCCCTTTTGCGCGCGCAGATACCAAAACGCGTCGGCCATATCATGGATGATCTCCTCAGTTGTGCCCGGCAGCAGAGCCAGAATGCCGAGGGACGGCAATGTCTGCCCGTTTTCCATCTTCAGGCCCTGATATCGAAGCGACTGCCTGAGCGCCCGCACGCGGTCAATGCTTACCGCCGCCTGATCTCCGAGTACAAGCACCACAGACAGCGCCTGAACCCCGTTGCCGGAATGAAATTCCGGCTTCAGCTCCCTGTAGAGCCTTTCCATGCGCTCAACGCCCGTAACGGCGCTTACGTCCGACAGCGCCAGCATGGCTGCGTATATATAATCGTCGCTGCCTGTCAAAAGCGGATGCAGCGCCTTCATGCTGTCATAGTAAGCCCGCATTTTCCAGACAACATCCTCATAACGAGTGTTATCCGCGTTTGACGCGATCTGCCACGCGGCAACAGCGAGATAATCCGACCCCCAAAAGCGCGCTTCCTTTAACGTATCGTAGACGCGCAGGGTATCATTAAAGCGTCTTTCTCCCGCTTCATCAAGGGACAGCAAGGTCGCAAGAGCCAGGGTGGTATTGCCGCGGAACATGGAGAAGACCCCCGTATGCGCCTTGATCAGCTCATAGCTCCGGCGAATCACCTTAATATCAACCGCCTTGTCCCCGGCGGTATATAAGAGCGCCGCCATATGCCGCATTTGAAGCCTCTGCCACTTAAAGCCCCGTTTGACGATATTCGCGTTATCTGTAAACAGCCTGAGCCGTCTTTCCATTGACTCCGTCATAAATCGCCCTCCCGATTTCCGGTATTACGCATTATATCATAATAAGCCCCATAAATACCGCTGCTTTTGCTGTTCACTATCAGCCTGCCATAACATAACTATCTTCAGATATGGTCTTTCATTCCCAAAATTAGTATCTATATATTGATTTTCATCCTTAAGCCTATATAATAGTAGAGTCGGGGAGAAGAAGGAGGCGTCACCTATGATAAGACTCGTTAAACTCCTGCTTGGGCTCGTCATTTTTGTTCTGGTGTTCGGGATCATTCTGGCTGTCTATGAGAACATCAACAACGGTCCCTGGTATACATACGAAAACTTTACGCACGAACAGGCCGTCATCGGTGCCGAGCACAGCGGACACATACCTGAATGGGTAAAAATCGTCGATACGATCCTGACACCTTTTCTTAAGATTGGCCACCTGATTACCGATAGCTTCTTCTGAAGCATGAATTCAATGAGGTCTCCGCGATAATTTGATATAACTGATGACACGGACTATCCCCGCAGAATCGAAAGAGGTTGCGGGGATTTTTCTGTTGTGTTATAGTTTGAAAAACATTCATATAAAAACTGTGGCACGCTGTCATTATATATGAGCCGCCACAAGCTTGGAGTAAATGCGTGAAGAAAACACTGCTGCTGATATCGGGCTGGCTGCTCGTTGCCGTCGCCGCCGTGGGCGTTATTCTGCCGGTTCTGCCGACAACGCCTTTTGTTCTGCTGGCGGCCTGTTGCTTTTCGCTCAGCTCCGAGAGGCTGTACAGATTTCTGCTGAACAACCGTTTTTTCGGTCCCTATATCGAAAACTACAAAACAAAGCAGGGCGTCTCGGCCGCGCACAAGGCGCGCGCCATCGTCACATTATGGGTCTTGCTCATCCTTTCCGCAGTCATAGCCCGCATTTTGTGGCTGACACTCCTGCTCGCTGCCGTCGGCATCGGCGTCACGATCCACCTGCTGCTCATGAAGACAAAGAAGGAACCGACGGACGCACCGCAGCCCGAGGATAAGCCCGAATCCTGACCGCCGCAGCTTTTCGTGTTGCGGCGGTTTGCTGTTTATGTTATAGTTTGAAAAACAACTCGTCAACAGAGGAGCACTGCAACATGAATTTTGAGCATATTTTCAAGCCGCTTAAAATCGGCCCGCTGACGGCGAAGAACAGGATTGAGGTGTCGCCGGCGGAGCCGTTTCTATGTACGAGGGATGGGCTTGTCACCGACGAGTTTATCGCCTTTACCTCGGCTTTTGCGAAGGGTGGCGCCGCGATTGTCACCGTGGGCGACAGCCCGGTGACGCAGGAATACGCAAATGAGAATCACTTTGTCGTCAATTTAGCCGACCCGCTCGTCGTCCATGGGCTTGTGAAGCTGACGGATGCCATCCACAGATACGGCGCCATCGCCTCCATCGAGCTGAATCTGCGGATGCACGTCTTTCCCGCCGATTTGTCAAAAGACGAGGTTAAAGGCATCATCAAATCCTTCGCGGACGCCGCGCTGCGCTGCAAAAAGGGTGGTTTTGATATGGTCATGCTCCACGGCGGGCACGGGCATACGGTGGCACAGTTTTATTCGCCGCTGATGAACAAGCGCACGGACGAATACGGATGTACGACTTTTGAAAACAGGTGCCGGTTCGCAAACGAGCTTTTAGACGCTGTGCGGGACGCCGTCGGGCCCGATATCGCCATCGAGTACCGCGTGAGCGGAGACGAGCTGACAGAGGGTGGCGTCGGCATCGACGACGTAGTGCTGTTCGCGAAGGCCATTCAGAAGAAAATCGACCTAATACATATCTCGGCTGGCAATATGTATAACCCGTCGTCGCTCTCCTATGCCATGCAGCCGACGTACCTGCCCATGGCGACAAACGTCCGGTTTGCCGAGCGGATGAAAAATGAACTGGATATACCCGTCACGTCGGTGGGCTCGTTCAACCTCGATCTGGCCGAGGCGGCGCTGGAAAACGGACAAGCCGATATGATCGCCATGATCCGCCAGTTCATCACCGACCCGGACTGCGTCAATAAAGCCAGACGCGGCAAGGGCGACGAAATACGGCCCTGTATCCGGTGTATGGTCTGCACGGGCGACGACCCCCACGGCTGCCCGAAGCCGCTCCGGTGCTCCGTCAATCCCGTCGCCGGGCGGAGCCCGCTATTCGATACCATAACAAAGAGCGAGTCACCCAAAAAGGTTGTTGTGATCGGCGGAGGCGCCGCCGGCATGGAGGCCGCCCGCCGTCTTATTGAGCGCGGCCATAAGGTCGTCCTCTTTGAAAAGGAGCCCGTCCTCGGCGGGACGTTGACCGCCGCCGGAGCAAATAGGCTGAAGGGCGATGTCCATCGCTATTTCGAGTGGTCCGTCCGTATGACGGAGCGTACATCGGGTATTGATATCCGTAAAAAGACCGCGGCGACACGTGCGCTTGTCCTGAAGGAAAAGCCCGACGCTGTTATCATCGCCGTCGGCAGCGAACCGCTGATTCCTAATATCCCGGGCATAAAATCCGATGGGGGTTTGGGCAAAAATGTCTGCCTCGCTACCGATATTGATTTAGGGAAAGCAA
>CAZJCH010000033.1:0-4097 GCA_964544005.1 uncultured Papillibacter sp. | reverse complement strand
GTTTTAGCGCAGGACGGCCATGAGGTCACGCTCATCGACATGCTGACGCTCCAAGAAATCGACGGCCGCGGCGGCATTATTCGCGGCGTCGCGAGCTTCCTGCGGCGCATGTCTGACGAGGCTGGCGTGAAGGTTTTAACAGGCCTCAAGGCAAAGGAGATCACGCAAGCTGCCGTTATCGCGGAGGACATGGACGGGAAAGCCGTCACGCTCCCCTGCGACAGCGTCGTCCTCTCCATGGGCGTCAGGCCGCGGGAGAGCCTTGTCAATGAATTCGAAGGCTGCGCAGACGACGTCTATGTAATCGGCGACTGCGCCGTAAAGGCAGGCAACATTCTGTCCGCCGTCCGGGACGGTTTCTACGCCGCGATGAATATCTAGATTCATGTCATTTCAAAAGGATTCCTTCTTATGAATATGTCCGCGATTTTTTTCCAGATGGCCATCCTGTTCATCATACTGGCGACAGGCTACGCCGCGAATAAGTTTAAAATTATGACGCCGGATTCAGACAAGCTCCTCTCGAAACTCGTCATCAATATCACCATGCCCTGCACCATTCTGAGCTCGGTTCTCAGCGAGCAAGCTGAGATAACGGGGCTCGACGCCGTGTATTTTATGCTGCTGTCCCTCGGTACGTACTTACTGGTGTTCATAATTGTTGTGCCGCTGCCACGCCTCCTGCGCGCGCCGAAAAGCGACTGTGGCTTATATCGGTTTATGGTTGTTTTTGGAAATGTGGGCTTCATGGGTTTTCCCGTCATTCAGTCGATCTTCGGTGCCGGCGCCGTGTTTTACGTCTCATTGTTCAATATTGCTTTCAGCGTGCTGTGCTTCTCCATAGGGATTATCATGGTTTCCGGCAAAGGGACAAAGCTCAAACTGAAGCTGCTCATTAATCCGACGATGACAGTATCGCTCCTCGCTGTGCTCATATTCTACACAAAGCTCCCGGTTCCTGAGATCTTGAAGGACACCATTAATCTTATGGGCAGAATGACAACGCCCTCGGCCATGCTCATTATCGGTTCAACGCTGGCCTGCATTTCGATAAAAGAGGTCTTTTCAGGATTTCGGATCTATATCATGACCTTTGTCAAGCTGCTCGTCGTCCCTGCTCTGACATGGCTTCTTCTGAGCCTCTTTGTCACGGACCGTCTGATGCTCGGCGTGCTCGTCGCGCTGTCCGCCATGCCGACGGCAACGAACGCGACAATGCTGAGCATGGAATACGGCGGCAACGAGCAGCTGGCCTCCAAGGGTGTCTTTTTGACGACACTCTTTTCCATCGGGACAATGCCTCTGCTGCTGAGCCTGCTACTTTCATAACCAAGAAAACAGTGCGGCGCTCGAGCGCCGCACTGTTTTTGCCATATCCACCGGCTGTTAACCGCTGATACTTTCCAGAACGAGATATCCATACTTGTTTTCTTCCCAGGTATAGCCCAGATACGCGCCGTCCAAACCGTAAAGCTCGTACCGTTCATCGCCGGCCGGAACAGCTTTGATCTCAACCATGCTGTTCATGCCGTCGTAAAGATACATCACATCAAAATTGCCAAGCCGCATCACTTCGGAATTCCAAGGTTCATACATAGGGTTTGCCGGCAGCGGAGCAACATTTGGGATATCATCACCTGTATACCATTCGAGGGCGCCGTGAAGTGCCCAGTCGCTCGATGTGACACCCTGCACATGCTCGTGGTAGTTATAATTCATGTCAGCGAGATAACTCTTTTCCACATTCAGAATTCCGACACTCAGGCCTTTATGCAGACGACCGTCACTGTGTAGTTTCTCAGCAAGAACCGCTACGATCTCCCGGTCCTTTAACTCCGTCTTTCTATAGTCATGCAGTTCGCTGATAGAAGAGATACAGAATATGAGCGCCATCAACACCGCGGCGCACGCGCTGACTGTCCTGTACGACTTGAACCGTGAGAATGCCGCAGCGATGGCTATATCCGCTATTATTGCGATGCCGCAATATGAGGTGACAGTTCCGCGCAGTGAAAACCAGCTGTTGTTGATGACGAAAAAAATCACAAGTGGCGCGAGCGTCAGCAAAATCCCCACGATCAGGCCTGCCAGCGGTTTATTTATTTTTTCATCACTTTTCTTTGTGGCTGCGAACAAAGCTCCCGAGAGTCCCAGAATACCGAGAATGTACAGCAAATTCGGCTCTGTAAAAAGTAGGATGACACCTCGCTTGAAGCCCTTTGCAATCGTATAAAAACCACTGGATATAAAAGCGCTTTTCAATTGCCCGAGTACTCCGGGTAAGACTGTATTCCAGTAATAATTACCCCATGGCGGAATGAAAGCCATGCGGTTTTTGTAAACACTATTGACAGGGAACTGACTAACAATTAAAAAATACAGGCCGGCGTTGACAAATGTCAATAACCCCCATAACGAGCGGTGGCGGAACTCCTTAAAATTCAGGCAGGCCAGAAGCAGTACGGAGGCCGCCGAAAATAAAAACACCTGCTCGTAACAGCCATACGCGAGAAGCTGAAAAACGGCATAAAGGATTAGGTTATACTTTTTCCCTGCGGCACACCATTTTTCAAAAAAGACAAGTGCTGCTGATGCGAAAAACATACCGACGACAACTCTGGAGGCGGCTGACATCCAGTAAATGCCCTCAAAACCGAGCGGCAGGAGCGCGTAGACAATGAGAAAAATATAACCGATGCCGAAGTGACGTGACCAAACCCATTTCAGCATAACGGCCGAGCCGGCATACATGGCTGATATGATTAAGACGCCGATAATCATTTGAGAAAAGAAATGAGACCAAACGAATGTATCCCCAAGCGCTGCTATCGGCCGAGCCGCGAACAAGCCCATCTCTGACATAGCGGTCAAAGTATTGATCCCGCGCGCGCTCAGGTCGTAAAACTGTATATAATCGTCAAGTTGATTATAATAATGGAAGCCGTAATAACAGTACCGGATAAAAATCAGGGCAAAGACGATAAAGAACATCAAAAGATATCGTCTAAGCGATTTTGTCTTATTACTCATCATGTTTGTTTTCCGTTTCTATAAATATATATCCGGCGGCATATACTATCGCCGCAAGGTGGCTGCCAACTGTTATCAAGTATACGGAATATAGAATTTTTGTCAACAGGCGGAAGCCTTCTGCGGAATCGATCAATAAACACAATTGCATATTTTGGTTGTATATAAAGAAAACAGTCGGCAATGCTATAATCGAAAGGCGCAACAGTGCCTGACTAAAAGAAAAACTAGGAGATGAAGATATAATGGCAAAATCAAATCAGACTCTGAATCCCAATGCCCGTGGCGCTCTTGACAGATTCAAGATGGAGGCGGCCAGCGAAGTCGGTGTTAACCTTAAACAGGGTTACAACGGCGATCTGACCTCCAGGCAGGCCGGCTCAGTCGGCGGCCAGATGGTCAAAAAGATGATTTCCGCTTATGAGAACGGAATGCAGTAAAAACAGCGGCACACTTAAAAACTGAGAACGCGGCATCCGGAATCCCGGATGCCGCGTTCTTTATTTTATGACGATGCGTTTGAAATTTTTCTTACCGCGTTTGACGACGATCCCGTCTCCGGACAGCTCTGCGGCTGAAAAAGTCTTTGAGAATTCGGTTACTTTCTCGCCGCTCGCCTCGATGCCGCCCTGCTCGACGGCGCGGCGGGCCTCCGATTTCGACGGGCAGAGACCGGATTTCTGTAAAATAGAAAGGATATCGATCGTGCTGTCCGTCAGGTCATCCTTTGTCAGTTCCGCTGTGGGCATATCATTGCCGGCTCCGGCGGAGAAGAGGGCACGGGCCGTTTCGAGGGCCTTATCGGCCTCCGCTTTACTGTGGACGAGGCTCGTCAGCTCGTGGGCCAGGATCTCCTTGGCGCGATTTAATTCGGCGCCCTCCCAGGCTTCCATCGCCCGAATTTCCTCAAGCGGCAGGAAGGTAAGCATTTTCAGGCATTTGATGACGTCATCGTCCCCGACGTTGCGCCAGTACTGGAAAAAATCAAAGGGGCTTGTTTTGTCGGGATCGAGCCAGACGGCGCCGCCGACGGTTTTGCCCATTTTCTGACCCTCCGAATTGAGGAG
>CAZJCH010000032.1:10917-12016 GCA_964544005.1 uncultured Papillibacter sp. | reverse complement strand
CTGCCAAAAAGCGCCGGAGCTTTTGCGGGGAGCCGGCGTCTCAGAGGCCGTGATCCGCTCTATCTGCAGCCACGGCTACGGCATCTGCAGTGACATTCAGCCGGAACACGAGATGGAAAAGGTTCTTTTTGCCGCCGACGAGCTGACCGGCCTCATCTTCGCCGCCGTCAAGATGCGCCCCTCCCAGAGCGCCGCCGACCTTGAAGTCTCCAGCCTGAAGAAAAAATTTAAGGACAAGAAATTCGCCGCCGGCTGCTCGAGAGACATCATCGAGCAGGGCGCCGGAATGCTCGGCTGGGACCTGGACAAGCTCTTCGATCTGACCATCCAGGCCATGCGCGCCTGCGAGGACGATGTCCGGCGTGAGATGGCGCAATGACGCGCCAATTTGAGGCAATCATCATCTATTATTCTCGAATGACCGGACAGCACCGGCAGGAGCGCCTGTCTATTTCCACAGAACGGAGGTCTTCATGAAAAAAGCAGTGTTATTTGCGGCTCTAGCGGTTTTTATTCTGTCAGGATGCGGAGCAGTTGTACAGTCGCCGGGAACGATTGGCAATGAGCCGTCGCTCTCCGGCACTGCAGAAGCTCCTTCAAAGTCCCCTTCACCAACAATATCCGAAGCCCCTTCCGCGGAACCGACGCCTGCCGGTGAAGGACCCGGTGCGTCGGTATCACCTGGTTATTCTATTGTTACCGCCTCATTTTCTCGGGACCAGATTTCTATTGAATATCCACAGATCAAAGGACTCGGCGACAGCGCCAAGGAGCAGTCCATCAATGAATACTTAAAAAATGATATCTGGAACAGTCAGGTTGCCGAAACAGTCGAAAACTACAAGGACTTCGGCATGGATATAACGCTTTCGGTTGATATGGGATACGAGGTTACGCTCAGCACCGACAAGCTGCTGAGTATTGCGTATACGGGCTCGGCATATGTTGAGGGCGGCGCACATCCAAACAATTATTTTTATGGCGTTACGATTGACCTTGAAAGTGCGGCGCGTTTAAAGCTCTCAGATTTCGTTCCAATCGACGCGCACCTCATTGAAAAGCTCAGGTCAAGCGCCAAAACCTTACAACTGTTCGACAG
>CAZJCH010000032.1:6273-10907 GCA_964544005.1 uncultured Papillibacter sp. | reverse complement strand
TCGAGGAGGTCCTTGGCAATTTACAAAATGGAGACGATCATTTTCCTATATGGGTGCTGCATAACAGTCGTGAAAGCAACTTTTGTCTGACACCGGGCGCTCTTATTGTCAACGTCTATATTTCACATGTGGCCGGAGATTATGTACTTCTGGAGATACCTGGTGACCACACAACGATTATGGAGCATTTGTCGCAGTTAGATGATTTCCTTTGCCTGGAGACGGAAGCTCTGGTTATGAGCTTCAAGACGGAAAAATCTTCGAAAACAGTATCCGTGTGTACCGCGGAGGGTATCGAGCCTTATATCGTGTATCGCTTTGGAACGAAGGATCATATTGAGCTGGAGTACAAAGCTGTAACACCGGGACAAATGACGTATGCGTCTGATACAGAGCATTCCTTGAAGTTCACAAACCAAGGATATGAATACAGCATCTACCAGATATACGACGCCGGAAGCGGAGAAACGCGCTTCGGACTCACGGTTAGGGAGCTGTCTTCAGATACGGTCACAGACATTAAGGGTGCAAAAGACAGTCTGACAGGCAACCTGTTTTTCATCAGCGGTCATTCACTGCTCAAAAAATAAGTGACGACAAAGAAAATGGGGCTGCAGCAAAAAGCCTGAAAAAACAGAGACGAAGTGACCTGTGCAGACACTTCGTCTCGGTTTTTATTTGCTTTCGGTTTTCCTACCAATAAGCTCGAGCAAAATCATAGTTATGGGATCATGATACTTCATAACATGGACTCACTAAAGGCACACATTGTTGACGTGCGCTTCGCTGACCGACGATACATCTTCATAAGCCCAATCCAGCCATTGGAGCATCATTTCTATATCATTCAGTATGTTATAAAATGCAAAAAATCCCGTCCCAAAAAGGGACGGGAAGGTAAACCCGTGGTGCCACCCTTATTCCCGCAGGGAGCAAGGCTCCTGTACGGCTTTAACGCTGTATCCGGCGTACCGGGCCGATTCATCATCGGCGTCTCAGGGGCGGAATGCACGCTTTTCACTGTTACCGGTTCACACCGACCACCGGCTCTCTGTCAACAGGTTAAAGCTTTTCCCCGTCATCGACTGATATGGAATTATTTGCATTATATCGGGAGGGGTGTGGATTGTCAATGTCCTTTATCTCACCTGTCCGGTGCCGTAGATAATATACTTGCAACTGGTGAGCTGCTCAAGACCCATGGGGCCTCTTGCGTGCATTTTTTGGGTGGAGATGCCGATTTCGGCGCCGAGGCCGAATTCGCCGCCGTCGGTGAAGCGAGTCGAGGCGTTGACGTAGACGGCTGCGGCGTCCACCTCGTTTAAAAAGCGCTGGGAGGAAATATAGTCGTTTGTGACGATGGCTTCGGAGTGCTTGGAGCCGTATTTGTTGATGTGGTCGATGGCTTCGTTGAGGCCGCTCACGACCTTGACGGCCAGGATATAGTCGCCGAATTCGGTGTAATAATCGTCCTCCGTGGCGGGGACGACACAAGCTCCGAGAATCCGGACGGTTTCAGGGTCGCCCCGAAGCTCGGTGTTCTTCTGATCCAATAGTGCTTTGGCCATCGGCAGGAATTCGACGGCGACGCTTTTATCGACCAATAAAGTCTCGGCGGCGTTGCAGACGGAGGGGCGGGAGGTTTTAGCGTTAAAGATGATCTCGGCGCCCATTTTCAGATCGGCGGTGGATTCAATATAGATATGGCAGTTACCGACGCCCGTCTCGATGACGGGTACTTTGGCGTTGTCGACGACGCTCCGGATGAGACCGGCGCCGCCCCTGGGGATGAGCACATCGACGTATTTAGAAAGCTGCATCAGCTCTGTGGCGCTTTCGCGGGAGGTGTCCTGAACAAGGGCGACGGAAGCCTCGGGCAGGCCGGATTCACGGAGGGCCTGACGCATGATCTCCGTCAGAGCGTTATTTGAGTTGAAAGCCTCCTTGCCGCCGCGGAGAATGACAGCGTTACCGGACTTGAGGCATAAGACAGCCGCGTCCACCGTGACGTTGGGCCTTGATTCGTAGATGATGGCGATGACGCCCAGGGGGACTTTTTTGCGGCCGATGATGAGGCCGTTGGGGCGCGTGGCCATTTTGTCGACCTGTCCGACGGGGTCCTCCAGTGCGGCCACCTCGCGGACGCCGGCGGCGATGCCGTCAATACGCTTTGAGTCCAGCGCCAGGCGGTCCATAAGGGCGGTGCTCATGCCGTTCTCCTTGGCCTTTGCCATGTCGGCGGCGTTGGCGTCTATGATCTTCTGCTTATTGTCGGCAAGTGCCTGTGCGATGACAAAAAGGGCGTTGTTTTTTTCACGCGTACCGCATGTCATGAGCTTTAAGGACGCCGCTTTTGCCGCAACGCCCTGCTTTTCCAATGCTGTCATGAGTGATGCTCCCTTCGTCATACGGATTTCTTCCTGAAGAGTGTGCCAATACTGCCGCCTTTTGTGACTGTATAGAGGTTCTGCGGGTTTTCGCCGTTGGTGATGACCATATCAATACCGTTTTCCATGGCGATGGACGCGGCGGCGAGCTTTGAGGTCATGCCGCCCGTGCCGAAGTCGCTGCCGGCGCCGCCGGCTAAAGCTGTAATGGAATCATTGATCTCGTCAACGACAGGAATCAGCTTCGCTCCGCCGTTCCTTCTCGGGTCGCTGTCAAAGAGCCCGTCGATATCCGACAGCAGGACGAGCACGTCGGCCGAGACCAGGACGGCGACGATAGCTGAAAGCGTATCATTGTCACCGAATATTTTGTGCTCGTTCTCAATCTCTTCAATGCAGACGGAGTCGTTTTCATTGACGACCGGGATGACCCCCAGCTCCAAAAGAGACTCAAACGTCCCGAGGAGATTCTGTTTGACGTTCGGCCTGTCGACGTCGTCGCGGGTGAGGAGGATCTGTCCGACGGTCGCGCCGTATTCGCCGAAAAACTTGTCATATATATGCATCAGCTCGCATTGCCCGACAGCGGCCACAGCCTGCTTGACGCGCAGATCGACGGGCCGCTCCGGCAGGTTCAATTTTCCGCAGCCGGCGCCGATGGCGCCGGAGGTGACAAGGATCACCTCATGGCCGTCATTTTTAATGTCGGCCAGGGTCCGGGCCAGTAAGTCGACGTTTTTGAAATTCATGCCCTTTCCGCCGTGGCATATCGTCGAGGTGCCGACCTTCACGACGATACGTTTTTTATCTTTCACGCTATACGTCTTCTTTCAGTATTAAAATATCGCGGTGGCGAAATAGTCCTCCGGCGTCTCCGCGCGGCGGATAAGCTCAACCGAACCGTCTTCACAGAGCAGCAGCTCCGCGGAGCGCAGCTTGCCATTGTAATTGTAACCCATTGAATGGCCGTGGGCGCCCGTATCGTGGATGACGATAAAATCGCCGATATCGATTTTCGGCAGCGCCCTATCGACGGCAAACTTGTCGTTGTTCTCGCACAGGGAGCCGGTGATATCGTAGACGTGGTCGTTCGGCATATCCTCTTTGCCCATAACGGTAATGTGATGGTACGCGCCGTACATGGCGGGGCGCATCAGGTTGCAGGCGCAGGCGTCGAGACCGATGTATTCCTTAAAGATATGCTTTTCATGGATCGCTTTCGTCACGAGGCAGCCATAAGGCGCCAGCATGAAACGGCCCAGCTCCGTGAAAATGGCGATATTATCCATCCCCGCGGGACTCAATATCGATTCGTAAGCGCGGCGAACGCCCTCGCCGATGAGCATGATATCGTTTCCGGGCTGGTCAGGCATGTACGGGATGCCGACACCGCCGGAGAGGTTAATAAAGGTGATGCGCGCGCCCGTCTCGAGCTTCAGGTCGACCGCGAGCTCAAAAAGCTGGGCCGCCAGCTGCGGGTAATACTCATTGGACAGGACGTTGCTGGCCAGGAAGGCATGGATGCCGAATTCCTTTGCACCCAGCTCCCGGAGTCTTTTAAACGCCCCTATCATCTGCTCCTTCGTCATGCCGTATTTCTGGTCGTTTGGATTATCCATGATCTGGTTGGCAATTGTGAAGTAGCCGCCCGGATTGAAACGGCAGCAGATTTTATCCGGGATGCCGCCGAGTTTGTTCAAAACTTCAACATGCGTATAATCATCCAGATTGATGATCGCGCCAAGCTCAAGTGCTTTCTTGTATTCTTCCGGCGGTGTGGCGTTGGAGGAAAACATGATTCCGTCTCCCGTGATGCCGCACCGCTCGCTCAGCATCAGCTCCGTGAGAGACGAGCAATCCGCGCCGCAGCCTTCCTCTTTGAGAATTTTGAGGATCGCCGGTGTCGGTGTCGCTTTGACGGCGAAATATTCACGAAAGCCCGGGTTCCATGAAAACGCCTCCTTCAGGCGGCGCGCGTTTTCACGGATGCCCTTCTCATCGTACAGATGGTACGGCGTCGGATAGCTCTCGGCGATTTTTTGAAGCTGCTGCAGCGTAACAAATGTCTTCTTCATCCCGGTTCCCCTATTAAGTGTATATTGATTGTATTATAATGTATTTTAATTCAGTTTAGCGCGTTAATCAAGTAAGAATATCAGACATAATACGTTCGTGCGGCCGCGCTTGCTTTGTGGAATCGTATAAAAGACCGCCGCGTTAAGCCTCGGAGACGGCTTTCGTTTGATC
>CAZJCH010000032.1:2556-6263 GCA_964544005.1 uncultured Papillibacter sp. | reverse complement strand
ATCTCGTTTTTTCAAAAGCCCATAGAGGGGCAGTAAAAGCACAAGGATGGCCGCTCCGCAGGCGATAAAGCCGGTGCCGGCGCCTATCTTCTCAGCAAAGGTGCCCGCATACAGGTTACCCAGCGGCGTAGCTCCTGCATTTACAAGCGAATAGACGCTCATCACTCGGCCGCGGAATTCATTTTCAGAATTCACCTGTATCGTTGTGTTGACGCTGGCCATGAAAATCATATAAAAGAAGCTCAGCAATAATAGAAATATGCCAGTCAAGGCATAATTACTTTGAACACCGACGCTAAGTACCAAGACACCGACAATCAGCGGGAAGACGTACAGGAACAGCTTTTTTGTCCCAACTCTGCTGAACGCCGCCATTGTCAGCGCACCGGCTAAAGCGCCGACTCCGGCTAATGACATCAGCAAGCCATATCCTGCTTCTCCCTGTTTCAACACATCCTTTGAAAAAACCGGCACCAGGACATTAAGGTTCATTGCAAAGGTCGCTCCGACAAAAATAAACACCAGCGGCATTAGAAGCGTTTTTTTGCTGTAGATGAATCTAAGACCTTCGGCAATGTTGGAGAACATCCTCACCCTTTTGGGAGGCTCTTTATTTATTGCATTTGTCCTGACAAAAAGCAGACTGACCAGCACTGCGCCATAACTGACGGCATTGAGCATAAAGCAGCTTGCCACGCCCCATGGGCCCATAATAATACCTGCGATAGCCGGCCCGACGATCCGCGCCATATTGAATTGCACGGAGTTAAGGGCGATGCCGTTTGTCAGGTCCTCCCTGCCGACGAGTTCAATTACAAACGATTGTCTGGCTGGCATGTCAAATGCATTGACTAAGCCTAGAAGCGTTGAGGTCATCAGTAGATGCCAGAATCTGATATGTCCAGTATATGTCAGCACGGCCAGCGCCAGAGTGATGAGAAATGATGCGCTTTGCGTCATGTACAGTATCTTTTTTTTGGATACTCTATCGATAATGACACCAGCGAATAATGAAAACAAGAGTACCGGTAAAAATTGCAGTGCACTGACCAGGCTCAGTAAAAGGGCCGAGCCTGTTAGCTCTAATGCCAACCAGGGCTGCGCCACGTTCTGCATCCAGGTGCCCGTCGTGGAAACCGCCATGCCGATCCAATAATACCGGAAATTTCTGTGTTTGAGCGCGGCAAAAGGATTGCCCACTGCAGCGACATTCGTTTTTTTCAAAGTATATTACCTTCTTAACCATTTGGGAGATCATTTTATTGTTCAATAGTATACATATATAAATCGTCTATTTCAATACATTTGATTGCCATATAGTTCAGCAGTACCTGCCGCGGCAGGTACTGCTGGTGTTCGGTGTGTTATTTCGCTTTGAATTTAACCCTGTAGTTCTCAATGGCGCCTTTGACAATCCCGACTGCTTCTTCCCTGCCGGCGACATCGTTTACAACCGTCTCCTTTTGCTCGAGCTGCTTGTAAACGGAAAAAAAGTGCTTCATTTCGTTGAAGACATGCTCCGGCAGGTTGCCGATATCCCTTATTTTCGCATATGTCGGGTCGCCATACGGGATGGAAATAATTTTTTCGTCCAGGTGGCCGCTGTCCAGCATTCTGATCACGCCGATAGGAAAGCAGCGGACGAGCGTCATCGGGATGAGCGGCTCCGAGCAGAGAACGAGGATATCCAGTGGGTCGTTATCATCGGCGTAGGTGCGGGGGATGAAGCCGTAATTTGCCGGGTAGATCGTGGATGTGTACAGGACACGGTCCACCATCAGAAGACCTGTTTCCTTATCAATCTCGTACTTTGTTTTCGAGCCTTTTGATATCTCGATCACGCCGAAATAATCCTCGGGTGTGATCCGCCTCGGGTTAATATCGTGCCATATGTTCATATATAGTCTTCCTGTTTTTAAGGTAAGCCTAATATTACAGAGAACCGTCCGTCTTGTCAACCGTATTGATCGGAATGCTCTGAACCTCCGGAGAGAAATATCTCCATGATATGATAAAGCTTCGAACTATTGATGACGTAACTCATATGGTTTTCCTTCTTAAGAATTTTAAGCAAGGCCCCCGGGATGTTTCCGGCTATGAAACGTGTGTCCTCCTCCTTGATAATATCCTTCTCCCCCGCCAGGACGAGAACGGGTATTTTTATCTTTTGGAGTTGTTCCGCAGTGATGTGCGGCTCTGTGAGCATCAGCTTGAACTTGCGGCTTCTTGAAAAAAAGTAGATGATCCTAAACAGCACGTCCCAACAGCATCTCGTGGAGCCAGGATTTAAACTGGCGCCGCTGATGACCATCCGCGACAGCAGGTCCGGATACTTTGACGCCAGCAGCAAGCCGAGGATGCCGCCGTCGCTGAACCCGAAAAGCAGAGGCCGCTCGAGCTTCAGCGCTATAATAAACTGCGCGGTGTCCTCCGCCATGAGGTCATAATGCAGCTCCGGCGTTTTGCCGCTCTGTCCGTGATCCCGACTGTCAAGGGCGTAGACTGTGTATCTGTCTTTCAGCTGATTTGCCAGCACCCGGAATATATTATGGCTCTCTCCGTTCCCGTGCAGCAGGAGGATCGGCGGCCCGTCCCCGGTTTTTTCATACCAGATATCGATTCCGTTGGCACGCTGTAACACGGTAATTCCTCCTTTATTAAAAAGATGTTAAAAAGTCGTTAAAAAAAGATGGCTCCAATTGTTTTATTATAAACGTTATGTTTTTATCTGGCAATGTAAGATTCTTTATCGGGAGGGAATAAAAGCATTGGGGAATATCATCGAGGTGTCCGGCCTGCACAAGTCCTACGGCAGCGTCCATGCTGTTAAGGGATTGGACTTTTATGTGGAAGCCGGTAAGATTTTCGCATTCCTCGGACCGAACGGCGCGGGGAAATCAACGACAATCGACATTATCTGTACGTTCCTGAAGCCTGACAGCGGCAGCGTTACCGTTGATGGGCATGCGCTCGGGAAAGAGGACAGCGCAATCCGGTCCTCCATCGGCGCCGTTTTTCAGGACAGCCTGCTGGACGACCTGCTGACGGTGGAAGAAAACCTGAAAACGCGCGGGAGCTTTTATGGACTCGGGGGCAAAAAGCTTAACGACGCAGCCATGAGGGCAGCTGAGGTCACCGGTGTCAAAGAGCTGATGAAGCGCCGGTACGGGAAGCTGTCCGGCGGTCAGCGCCGCCGCTGCGATATCTCCCGGGCGCTGGTACATACGCCCAAAATCCTCTTTCTCGACGAGCCGACGACAGGGCTTGACCCTCAGACCCGAAAAGTCGTCTGGGAGACGATTACGTCACTGCAGAAGGAGACGGGCATGACCGTATTCCTTACCACCCATTACATGGAGGAGGCCGCAGGCGCCGATTATGTCATCGTGATTGACGACGGCCTGATTGCGGCGAAGGGGACGCCTGCGGATTTAAAAGAGAGATATACAAGCGATAAGCTCTCCCTCGTCTGCAAGAATAAGCAGGCTGTCTGCGCGCTGCTCGATTTACAAAAGATACAGTATAAGGTGACGGCGGATCAAGTCGTTATCCTCCTCCCTTCCACACTGTCGTCCGTACCTCTCATCAATCAGTTTCATGATGATATCACCGGTTTCGAGGTTTCAAAAGGCACGATGGACGACGCCTTTATTGCGATAACGGGAAAGGAGATCAGGGAATGAAAGCATTCTTTATACGAAACCTGA
>CAZJCH010000032.1:0-2546 GCA_964544005.1 uncultured Papillibacter sp. | reverse complement strand
GGACAGGACATCCGTCTTCTTTTCCCTGCTCTCGGCAATTATTATTATCGGCCTGTATGTATTATTTCTCGGCAATGTCTGGACCAGCAGCCTTCAGGGAAGGCCCGGCGTCCGTTTTCTGGCGGACAGCTGGATCATGTCGGGGCTTCTGGCCGTGACGTCCATGACAACGACGATGGGTGCCTTCGGCATTATGATAGAGGATAAAACAAAGAAAATTTCCAAGGATTTCTATTCATCGCCAATCAGCCGGGGCGGACTCACATCAGGATATATTATCAGTTCTTATATTATCGGCGTGATTATGACGCTCTTTACTCTGATTCTGGCCGAAATATATATCTTTGCTTACGGCGGCGCGCTGATGAGTATCGGCGCCTTGCTCAGAGTCATCGGGCTCATCCTGCTGTCATCTCTGACGAGCACCTCCTTCATTCTGTTTATCGTTTCGTTCTTTAAAAGTACAAATGCTTTTGCCACGGCCAGCACCATCATCGGCACGCTGATCGGATTCTTAACGGGGATTTACCTGCCGATCGGCCAACTGCCGGACGCCGTCCAGTTTGTGATCAAAGTCTTTCCTGTTTCCCATTCCGCTGCGCTGATGCGCCAGGTGATGATGGAAGCGCCTTTGTCCGCTACATTTTCCGGCGCTCCTGCCGAAGCAGCGGAGGAGTTCAGGCAGTTCATGGGTGTGGACCTTTTCTTCGGGAACACGAAAGTCTCAGCCTTTGCCGGTATCGGGATTCTTGTGTTGACCGCGGTTGTCTTCTTTCTCCTGTCGATGTTCAATCTGTCGAGAAAAAGGAAGTAAACGGTCACAAAGCAGTCTTCCGGCATATGATGGTATGAGCCAGTTTAACGGCTTAATACTTCATCAAGGTGATCGGCATTATGAGTTATGAATCATCTTCCGTATACTACACGAATCCGCGGAGATCACGATATGTCAGGCTGAACGCGTCGTCGGGCGGCGCCGGACCGTTTCCGCTCATCACGACGCTGCTGGCCGATCCAATCTCTGTCGTTGATGTGACAATCGATACGACCGGCATGAGAAGCCCCGTTATTCTGCTTAATTTTACGAGTATCGTGTGCCTGCCTGTCGGAATATCAGTCACATTGAATTTTGAAATCAGAAGAAGCTTTGGAGACGGCGCTGCTGTCTGTGTTGGGCCGACAAATACATTCTCCACGCTTGTGACGGCGCTCGAGGCGGAATCCTTTGCGTTCCAGTACTTTGACAGTAATCTCGCTCCGGGTGTTTATACGTACGCCATCAAGCTCTCAACAAATTCCGTCGTTGATATCACGCCGGGCCTGACGATCAACAACGCCGTGCTGAGCGCTCTGGCGGTCGACAACGAGCCCTGCTGACAAGGCCAGAACTTTCAGCCTTCGGCGCTGCCGTAAATGGTACGGCAGCGCCGTATTGCGTGTGTGCCTTGATTGGTATTATATACAGTTTGACGAAAAGGTTACAATTTGTTACCCTTCTTGCGAGGCTTGGGACACATCGAGTCATTATTTTTCGGAAGAAGGTGTACCAGATGATTCTATTAAGAAAACTTAAAAAAGCGGCGGCATTTGCCTTTATTGCCGTCGTGCTGCTCGGCGCAGGGATCATGCCCAAGGCTTCGGCCGCTGATGCGACGTCGGCGGCAGGGCTTGTGACCACAACATCGGGTGCGTTGAATGTGCGCAGTGAAGCGAGCGTCGGCGGATCTGTTATCGCAAAACTTCCGTCAGGGACATATGTCACGCTGATCTCAAAGTCCGGCGGCTGGTGGCGCGTTGAATACGCTCCTTTCAGCTACGGGTTTATAAGCGCCGATTACATAAAATACGTTTACGGTACGCACGCGCTCGTCACAGCGACATCCTCCGGCAACCTGAATGTCAGAAGCGGGCCGGGCGCGTCTTACGGTATTATCGGATCCGTTCCCGGCGGACGCGCGGTTCTGGCGCTCAGCGGAGACGGCAGCTGGTACAAGATTCTTTATAACGGCACCATGACGGGATATGTCAGCGCGCCGTATTTAAAAGCGCTGATGGCGTGGCCCGTCCCGGCCAGCTATAAGATCAATCAATACTTCGGATCACATAATGGGCTGGATATCGGCGCGTCTGTCCGCGGTGTCCCCGGCGACACGGTCATCGCCGCGCAGCAGGGCAAGATCGTTTATTCCGGCTGGCTTAACGGTTACGGCTATGTCGTCTATATCAATTCCGTTTACAACGGCCAGCCGATCCAGACGCGGTACGGACATCTCAGCAGTGCCCCGCTTGTCCGGGCTGGTGACACCGTCGGCATCGGGCAGACAATTGGTTATATGGGTAATACCGGTACCTCGACGGGTGTCCATCTCCATTTTGAGGTCAGGATCAGGAATTCATTTGCCGACTGCATCGCTAACGCCGACAGCAAACCGGTCAATCCGCTTGATTACATGAAGTAAGGGGCAGAGTAGCATAAAATAAAAATTGCCGCATATTACGTTTCGTGGTTAAAGAAGAAAGAAGAGAGAAAAAGTAAGAAATAAGAA
>CAZJCH010000031.1:0-12061 GCA_964544005.1 uncultured Papillibacter sp. | reverse complement strand
ACGCCGTCCAGATCGCCCGGCTACTGTTAAACCGGCAGAGCTAGCGATTCGGCTCGACCGTCTGCTTCTCCACCCGCTCTGCAGTTGATAAGCGCGGCGCACCCGCACGGCGCGCTTATCGCCTTTTTCATTGCCTTACCTTAACACGCCCCACCGTGTCCTCCGCAACCCGATGCAGGATGGCGCGCAGACACGGCGGGGTATTCAATTATTTAATCGTCACAAGTACATGCAGCTGCGCGTTTTCGTCGGTGATGTCGGGCGTTTTTACAAAGCCCGCGTTCTGGACGATGATTCTAAGTGCCGCCAACGCGTTATCCGCCGTAAACGTCGCCTCCTCAAGCGTCAGCGCGCTCTTGTCAGTCGTATATTCCGTGTAGCGGGCAAAAATATCGTTCGTATCGAACCGGATGCGCTCCAGACCGCTCTCGTCCGTGATCACGATGGCGTAATCCCCGCCGCTGTTGACCGTTTGCACCGTATATAACGCACCATTGAGCTCAAACGTACTTTCAGCCTCTCCGGGCTTGTCAAGCGGCGGGATATTCATCTGCAGCATCACGTCATATCCAACCACCGGTATTGCACCAGCCCTGTCCAGATAGACGCTGATATAGCTTGGTCCCGGAAGCGTCGGGGTATACATATGAAACCCGAAGGTGCTGTAAAAAGCCGTATCGTCATAGCCGTTAAATCGAACGGGAAGCCATGAAAGAGCCTCGAGCTCCTCCGTTTCGGTGAGATACCGAATGGACGTGATGACGGCCTGCTTGTCGGCTTCCGGGATATCGCCGCTCGGCGTGACGGCGCCGTTTTGCAGCATCCCGTTTTTCTCAAGCGCCGTTTCGAGCGCTGCGACCTGGCTCTCCCTGCTGACGGAAAACGCGTCGACGGGCGGGATAAGCGACACGGCCGACAGGAGGATAAGCGCCAGCGCGACGGCGCCGCTTTTTCCCGTCGGCTTCAGACTGAGCGCGATACCGGAGAAGACGGTGAAGACGCCGAACAGTATGACGTAATAGCGCCCGTATGTGACGCCCGTGTCCGTCAATAGGAGGATTGAGGCGATCGTCTGGAACAGCGCGATCGGTATGAGGACCTTCGGAAAAATGAGCCGGAACAGCATAGCCAGTCTGTTCTCAAGCCGGCCGACGAGCAGCGTTACGACAATGACGGTGATCGCGTAGGCGATGAGCATCGGCTCAAGGAGGTTGTCGGTCCAGAATCTCCCGCCGATGTTCAGAAATATATAGATGAGAAGAATGACTGTAAACACGGACGCCAGCGGGATGATGATATACGACAGCAGCACCTCCAGGAATTTCGGGCTGCCAATGCGCTTTTCGATCAGCGCCGCCCTCTCGTCGGGTGCCAAGTCCGTCCGCATCTCCGCTCTCCCCGGGTAAACGGGGATAAGAGAAAGCAGGATTAGGGGCGCTGCGACGATAAAAACGATGTTTGCCGTATGCATGTAGGCGTCCCCATCGATGGGCGTGATGAGCGTATCGACCGCCGCGATAACCGCGACGCAGCCGAGGAACAGGATGCCGGAGAAAAAGACGGCCTGCACAAGCGCCTTGAATGCGGCCATAAAGCTCTCGACGAAGCCGTACCGGCTCCGGGTGACGCCAGCCCACACAAAAGCGATAAAGAGCGCCAGTATCATGACAGCCGGCCGCACAAGAATCTCGGGTCCGTTCTGCGGCAGTGTCCGGATCGACAGATAAAACAAGAGCGTGACAGCAAGTCCTGCCGCCGTTACCAGAATGCGCCGAAGGGCGCCGGAGAAAAACCGCTCGTATGCCGATTGACCAGCCGCGCAGGCCACGGCGCCGACCGCGCACGTCATGGTATACCGCCCCAGACCGTCCCTGCCGCCGATGGATATGGCTGTCAGAACAGCCGCCGCGATGAGAAAGGCGACGGTGACGGGGAAGCGGACAACGGATGCCGTCAGTCCCCCGAGCCTGTGCATTAGTGTTTTTAACACCGCTAACAACACACCTTGTCAGATTATTCCCCGCCATACAGGTTTCCTGTTGGTTGTCCTTATACTATATCCGTCCATTGATGAAAAACAACGGAAAAATGTTTGGTTATTACCTAATTTTTAAAAACCCTATTGACAAATCGCCAAAGATATGTATTATTGTATTAAGCGCTTAATACAATAATACAGGCGGTGATTCAATGAATTGGCATTTTGAAACCGACAGGCCGATCTATGTGCAGCTGAAGGAACAGCTTCTTCTCCTGATCGTATCGGGGACGTACCCCGCTGGAGCAAAGCTTCCCGCCGTCAGAGACCTGGCGGCTGAAGCCTCGGTTAACCCGAACACGCTGCAGAAAGCACTTTCCGAGCTGGAGAGGGACGGCCTCGTCTACGCGCAGAGAACAAGCGGCAGATTTGTGACGGAGGATGAAAAAATGATTACACAGGCAAAGAATGATCTTGCACTGGAGCAGATTGAAATGTTCCTGAAAAAAATGGCCGGCATCGGCTTAACGCGGGAAGAGACACTTCAGCTGCTGGAAAAAAAGATAAAGGAGTAACGGAGAATGGCCATACTTGAATGTCACGGCTTATCAAAGCACTACGGACCCGTGCGAGCACTCTCCGATGTCAGTCTGAGCCTCGAAAAAGGGCGCATCATCGGGCTGCTCGGCCCAAACGGCAGCGGCAAGAGCACATTTATCAAGCTCTGCAACAATCTGATCACACCGACAAGCGGTACACTCCAGATCGGCGGAATGGCGCCAGGCATCGGTACCAAGGCGATCGTCAGCTATCTGCCGGAGCACAGCTACCTCAACGACTGGATGCACGTATCGGATATCATCGGCTTCTTCGGCGACTTCTATAAGGACTTCGACAAACACAAAGCCTACGACATGCTCGCGAGCTTGAAAATCGACGGGAAGGCAAGGCTTAAGACCCTTTCCAAGGGGACGAAGGAAAAGGTTCAGCTGATCCTCGTCATGGCACGCAGCGCGCAGCTGTACCTGCTCGATGAGCCGATCGGCGGCGTCGACCCGGCGGCGCGCGACTATATACTCAATACGATCATCAAAAGCTACAACGACGAGGCGACCGTCGTCATCTCGACCCATCTGATTTATGATATTGAACCCGTGCTTGACGACGTCATCTTCCTCAAGGACGGCGAGGTCGTGCTGACGTCAACCGTCGACGGCATACGTGAAGAGAAGGGCGTTTCAGTGGACGCGCTTTTCAGGGAGGTATTCAGATGTTAGGAAAACTAATAAAATACGAGTTTAAGGCGACGGGCAGAATCTATCTGCCGATGTTCATCGCATTGCTTGCCGTCGCGGCTGTCAACAGGGTTTTCTGGCAGCTGGATCTCAGCATACCGAAAATCATCGGAACGACAATAGCCGGCATTATGATCGTCGCCATCTGCGTTATCGCGTTGATTATCACGTTACAGCGCTTTTACAGGAATCTCCTCAGAAGTGAAGGCTATCTCATGTTCACGCTGCCTGTCAGCACGGACGGCCTTATCTGGAGCAAGCTCGTTGTCTCGTCAATCTGGTCAGTTGCCAGCTTTATCATTGTCATGATCGCCGTCTCCATTATGGCGGCAACAGGCGTGACATTCGGTGAGATTTTTGACGCTATCGGGGCTTTTTTCAAAGCCATCAGTGAAGGCGGTTTCAACGCGGTTCTTATAACGATCGAGGCGGTTATACTGCTCATTGCAACTATACTTTCCGGCATTTTGCTCCTGTACGTCTGTATGGCGCTGAGCCTTCTCGTCAACAAGCACCGCGTCGGCTTCTCATTTCTGATGTACATTATTATCACAACGATCGGTCAGATCATATTCTTTATTCTGGCAAAATCAATCGATGCCGACCAGCTCTTCAATACGTTTAAGCTGATGTCTGACTTTGGGCAAATCCAGTCGGCGTTCGGTCTTTATTTCCTCAGCGTGGCAATCCCAGGTGCTGTATTCTATTTTCTGACGCGATACATGCTGAAAAACCAATTGAATCTTGAATAATCCGTAAACCACGTAAAAGAACGGATGCCCCGTCATCTGCGTTATACGACATGTGTGCAACGAGAGTTCCGTATTTTGATATGCGGAACTTTTTCTTTGACTGTGTACCCCCCTTTCCGACAGTAAAATAAGACATAGAACCTTATAATCAATTGGGAACATTTTCCAATTATTCCCGTCTTATTGATTTGATATCAATGTCGGAGGTTATTTTATGAAAAGAATCTTACTGCGGTGTTACTCCGTTCTTCTGGTGATCGCTTTAATGACAGGCATGCTGTCGATTGTTTCCTACGCGTCCGATAACGAGCTGGTGCTGACAAAAATCGGCCACACCCTGACCGACACCGTCAGTATCACCAGTGCCGCGACCAGGTCCGTCACGCTGACGGTGCCTTTCTCCTGCGGCGGAAATACTCTGGAGCTGTCTTCGGGACTCATTATCGAGAAGGCGTCGGCTATTGACTGTGTTGTCACGAATTTTCCCTCAGGCTCGGCCGCTGCAATCGGTGAAGCCGGAACAACCGGCCCTCCAGTCAGCATGCTGGTCACATACTATAAAGGCGGGAACACGGTGATCCAGCATTCGACCGTCTATACTGTCAGCGTCTCAAGGGCGTCGCGAAAGAGCCCTGTCTTTTCTGGAACAATTCTAAAAACGGCAACCGGCGTGATGCCGGGCACAAAAGTCAACGATATCACGTTTTCCCCGGCTGATTTCACAAGGCTTTACACTGCAAACGACGGGGGGCCGCTGACGCATGTGTCCATCACGGGGAGCAGCCTGAGCTGCGGCACACTGAAGCTCGCCAGCGGGCAGAATTACGTTGATTATGTCTCCGGCAGACTGATCAATTTAAGCGATATCGGTATGCTCGCTTTCGACGCTGCCGGCAGCGGGACCGTCTCCTATCTCGTCAGCGCCTACGCGGGGACAGATACGATAAGCCCCATTGGTTCTGTTTTACTGACGATCGCTGTGAATGCGATTGCCGTGCCGACCGTCAGTGGCTCGCTATCAAAGTCTGTCAACGAAGGGGCTGCATGTACCTTCTCTTTGGCTGATTTCAGCAGCCTGTACAATCTTCAGGGCGGAACGCTGGACGCGATAGAAATCACGCCGGCAAACACAAGTCTCGGGGTGTGGCACAACGGAACGACGCCGTTTTCAGGGCCGGCCGTTTTTTCTTCGTCGACGATAAGTAATCTTAAGTTTACTGGCAGCAACCCGGGAACGGCAGCCTTCACCTGGCGTGTATCAAACGAGGCGGGTTATTCCGCGCCGGCCGCCGGAACTGTCACTGTAAAAAACATTATTGTGCCCACAATTACATCCTCCGTCGTCAAATCAGTCAATCTGGGCGCGACGCTGAATTTCACCGCGAACGATTTCAGCCAATGCTGCAACTTGAATAACGGGACGCTGAAGAGCATTGTGATCACACCGGCAAGCACCGGAAACGGCACCTGGTATAAGGGCTCCAGCCCCTTTACGGGCGCCAAAGCTTTCGATTTAAGCGATATCGGCACATTGAAATTCAAAGGCACTTTGTGCGGCCAGGCCGCTTTCACGTGGACCGTCTCCAATGAAAAGGGGGCGTCGTCCGCGGGCTACGGCTCGGTAACGGTCAACGCCGTCACAGCGATGATCACCTATGCGACCGGGGTGAATACCGCCAAAGCCTTCTCCGCATCCAACTTTGAAGACGCGTGCAAAAACGCCACGGGAGCGACGCTTGAATATCTATATTTTTCTCTGCCGCCCGCATCCTGCGGCACACTCTATTTAAATTATTCGTCCCCGTCCAACCCCGGCACGGCACTCTCCCCGGCTACGGCTTTATACCGCAGCAAATATCCCAGGCTCAGCGATGTGACGTTCGTCCCCGCCACCAACTATAACGGCACCTTTACGCTTTCCTATACGGGTGTGAATAAAAACAGCTTCACTTATTCAGGCGATGTCAAAATCATCATCGGCAATGCGGGCAACGTGGTTTATTACGCCCCCCAGAACACCGTCAGGACGTTTACGGCATCCGATTTCAACGCGGCCTGCGCCAATGTGACGGGATACGGCCTTTCTTATGTCTATTTTTCAACACCACTTTCCGCATACGGCACACTTTACTACGGGTATTCTTCCCCCGCAAACCCCGGGACCGCCGTCAGGCCGAACACGCAATATACCCTGCAGCATCTATCCTATATCACATTTGTCCCCGCCGCAAACTTCTCCGGTTCACTCACAATTCCATATACCGGTGTGTCCACCGCCAATACGTCTTACACCGGTTATATCAGGATAACGGTGGGCGACTCCGGGAACGTGACATACACGACGAACGAAAACACTGCCGCCCGGTTTTCGGCTGTCGATCTCAATCAGGCCTGCCTGAATGTGACGGGGTCAAACCTGTACTATGCTTATTTTTCACCGCTGCCTGTTTCCGGCGGGAAGCTCTACTACAATTACTCCTCGATAATAAACTTCGGGTCTGTCGTCAAGTCGGAAACCGTTTTTTATATGGAATATTCGCCATGCATCGGCGACATCGCGTTTGTACCCGACGCGGGTTTTAACGGAAGTGCGACGATTCCTTACATCGGATACAGTGTCGGCGGCGCCTCGTTTAAGGGTAAAATAACAATTCAGGTCAACAGCAAAACGGGTTCCGCCTACTTTTCCGATGTCGGCGCCTCATACGAATGGGCGGCCGGCGCCATCGACTATCTGCATGATGCCGGTATCGTCAAGGGAACAGGCGGCAGTCACTACAGCCCCGGGGAGAAGATGACGAGAGGCGACTTTTTGCTGATGCTCTATCGGGCGATGGGATACACGGGCAGCACAAAAAGCAATTTTTCCGATGTCCCGAAGGGCAGCTACTTCTATGACGCCATCGCCGTAGCGAAGGATCTTGGAATCGCAATAGGCAGCAACAATAAAATCGGACCGACAACACCGCTGACAAGGCAGGACGCCATGGTGTACATTTACAGGGCGCTCCTCGTTACCGGCGTCACGCTTTCCCCCGGCACAAGCGCCGACATCGCGGGGTTTACAGATAAGAATAAGATCTCTAACTACGCGCTGGAAGCGGTAAGAACGCTCGTCAGAGCCGGTATGATAAAAGGGAACGGCGACAAGCTGATGCCCACAGCGGTTCTGAGCCGTGCCGAAATGGCTGTCGTCTTTTACCGGGTAAGGATCACATATTAGCAGAGTTACCGCGGAACTGACAGGCGGCCGCCGGCCGCCTGTTTTATTCTTACAGCCTGCCCGCCTCCTGACGGCTCGTCAGTCTGTCAAACAGCTTCGCCGCGTCAGTGAACGGTACGGAACAGGCTCTGTTTTCACAAACATAATAATTCGTCTTATTATCCATGACAAGATACGCCTTCACATACGGTGCGATCGCGTTGAGGCAGTCCTCGTTCTCCTTTGTTTTGACCAGTATGGCCGTATTCGGCAAAAAAGCGCGGGATAGCACGCTTTTCACAGCTTCCGTGTCTTTTCCTTCAGGGACGGTGCAGACGACTTCTTTCGACGGATAAAGCGCCAGTTGTGCCGCCATCAGCCCGAAACAGTGGGCGGCGGGATAGTCCTTGACGTCGGAAGCCAGAAACGCCAGCTGACTTTGCGCGCGTGCCTCCCATTTTGTTTCAGCCGTCAGTTTGGCGACTTTCCCGAAGACATAGGCGGCGACGGCATTGCCTGACGGCGTTGCCCCGTCGTACGTCTCCTTCGGGCGGAGCATCAGCGTTTCGGAATCCGAGGCATAGAGAAAAAAACCGCCGTTCAGCTTGTCTTCAAACAAGGCGCACATGAGGTCCGCGTAATGAAGAGCTGTCTTCAGATAAGCGGCGTCAAGCGTTGCTTCATACAGTGACAGCATCGCCCATGCCGTATAAGCGTAATCCTCCAGATATCCTGTGCCGGCGGCGCTGCCCTCTCGATAGCGCACATACAGCCTGCCGTCCTGTGACGTCATTTTTTCCTTGATAAACACCGCCGCCTGTTCCGCTGCCTTTAGATAATCTTCACTCCCCAGCACCTGATATGCTTTGGCGAATGCAGCGATCATGAGCGCGTTCCACGAGGTGAGGAGCTTATCATCCTTAAACAGCTTCGTGCGCCCCTGCCTGAATTCGAATATTTTTGGGAGCAGCGCCTCTATCCGTTCATCCGGCCGGTCATAAGCGTCGTTATTCAGCAGATTTGGGATGCTGGAACCCTCGAAACCGCCCGGGTCGGTTATCCCGAAGTGATTGCAAAAATATTCCCCGTCGGTATTGCCTAAAACAGCGTTGACTGTTTCGGGCTTAAAGACGTAGTATTTGCCCTCCTCGCCTTCGCTGTCGGCGTCCTGCGCGCTGTAGAAGCCGCCCGCCTTATCCGTCATCTCCCGCCGGATATAGTCCAGCGTTTTTTCCGCAACGAATTTAAAGAGCGCTTCTTTTGTAATCTGATACGCCTCAAGGTATGACAGCGCCAGCAGCGCGTTATCATACAGCATTTTTTCGAAATGCGGGACAAGCCATTTGTCATCCGTCGAATATCTCGAGAACCCGCCGCCGATGTGGTCAAACATGCCGCCCCTGTACATCAGCCGGAGCGTTTTCACCGCCATCTCTAGCGCTTCCTCGGTATGCTCATAATAATAGTGCCGCAGCAGGAACATGAGGTTATGGGGCGTCGGGAATTTCGGCGCCTTTCCGAACCCGCCGTATAGCTTGTCAAAGCTTCGCCTGAAGGTTTCATAGGCCGTATGAAAATCTCTTTTCGTGATGCTTGCTTCCCGCCTGTTTTCGTCCGGATCATGGACTGAGCGCCCGTCGGGCATTGCCTTTTCAAGCCGCTTCAAAATCTCATTCCCCTGGCGCACAAGCTTCTCTCTGCCGGCTTTCCAAAGCTTAACGACGGAGGCCAGCACCTCCATCAGCCCGTTCGTGCCGTATCGCGACGTTTTCGGAAAATATGTCCCTGCAAAAAAAGCAATCTTCTCCGGCGTCAGAAACACCGTCAGCGGCCACCCCCCCGACCCCGTCAGCGCCTGGCACACCTGCATATAAACCGCGTCAACATCCGGCCGCTCCTCCTTGTCAACTTTTATGGCGACAAAGTGCGTGTTCAAATATTCTGCGACCTCGTCATCCTCAAACGAATCCCGCTCCATCACATGGCACCAATGGCAGGTTGATTATCTACAGCAAACTAAGAATACCCAATAGATAAGAAGACGGGCTTGTCTTCCGTCCGCGCCTTGTCAAATGCTTCGTCACCCCAGGGGAACCAGTTAACTGGATTATGAGCGTGCTGGAGCAGATATGGCGACTTTTCACGGACTAATCTATTGGGTTTTCTATCGTTTGTCATAGGGCACCACCTCCTCAAATAAATCTTCTTTATATTATTACTATTTTTATCCATCGTATGCTTTAAACGAAGTGTCAAATATTGTATGATGATTTTGTAGATAGCAAGTAGGAGAAGGTGTACCATGTTTTTTAGTAAAAAACCAGATGCAGATAAAAGTAAACGGACCTTTTTAAATTGGTATGAGAATCATAAAGGGCTGTATGTTGACATTGAAATAGCTGGAGAGATATTTGGTGGCCGACACGGAGAAGCTCCTCAATTAGTCAGAGAATACGAAATTATTGAACCGAATGTCTATAAAATATTATTCAGCACGACCGAAATCTTAATTATTACTAACCCAATTTTATTCCAGCTTGGGAAATACAATGAACTTATTGTTGATAAAGCAACACAGATATGTATCGGATGGCATTATTATGGAAGACCTCAAGCACCAGAAAATTGGTGCAATGAAGTTTACGAGCTTAAAGATAATAATTTTGTCGAGTTCAATTTATACGGCCCAATGAGTGAGCATATGGCACCGCACAGAAATATTAACCTCAAACACAGCTTTTTAA
This sequence comes from uncultured Papillibacter sp., assembly GCA_964544005.1. Lineage (GTDB taxonomy): Bacteria > Bacillota > Clostridia > Oscillospirales > Oscillospiraceae > Sporobacter. The sequence goes on along the minus strand of CAZJCH010000031.1, from coordinate 2,090 downwards.
GACTCATATAAAATTGCTGTTAATAACTTACGTGGCACCAATGACAGGTCGATTTCTGCAACCAACGCTAGGAGTACCCAATAGAAAGGAAAACCGGCTTATCCTCTGCTTTTGCTTTCGCAAATGCGTCCTCACTCCATGGATGCCAATCCACAGGGTTGTGCGCGTGCTGAAGAAAATATTGAAATTTCTTGCTTTTTAATAATTATCGCTCCTTATTCTGTTACAGCATTTTTGAGCAAAATTCATCGTTTGGCCTAAGCCAGTTGGTTTTCATTATTTTTGACGCTACCTCTTTATCTCTCTTCTCAAAAGCCCTAATAATCTCCTCATGTTCCTCAATAGAAATCTTGGATAGAACAATGGTTTTATAGAAAAACAACCTGCGTACATGCGCTTGAAGCATCGTAATCATATTTTTGATATATGGATTATTTATTGTATTCACTATAAGGTCATGAAACTGCTCATCGAGTTTTAGGGCAGAATAAAAGTCAGAAATTGATAGTGCATCTGCAAAATTTTTGTTAATGCGACGTAACTCTCTAATTCTGTCTTCGTCAATAACTATTGTGGCGAGTTCGGCAGATAACGCTTGCAAGGCTGCTAACGGTGGCAATACCTTTGATATATCACTTGGCTCAATCATCATAACCCTTGTTTCTTTCCCAGGGAACATTTCAACGAATCCATGATTTGCAAGCAATTGCAATGCTTCTCGTACAGGTGTACGGCTAATGCCTAAAGCCTTGGATAGTTCCGTGTCATTTAGCTTTTCTCCTCCTTGAAGAGTTCCATCAATAATCCACGCTTGAATTTGCGAAAATGCTTGGTCTTTTGCAGATATTCGAGCAGGTATAAGAAAGTCTTTAGGTACTGGCATATATATTACTCCTTGCGAAGATAATGTTGGATGCAATATACAGTATATTATATTTTCTTTCCGAACGCAAACCCAACCAGTATGCAATATATTGCATACTGGTTGGGTTGATGTTATAATCGTGACATTCATTCACTTAAAAAACTTATAAACGAAACAAAATGAAACGAGGAACATTCATGATACAAAATTTCATTATTGTGGATGGGCATACACACACATATCCGACCAAAGAAAAAGCTGCTCAGATATTAAATGCCTTTACCTCATTTTACAATATGCAACCAACCAGCATCGGCAAAGGTACTATTGAAGAAGTTGTATCTAATATGCAGAAAGATAGAATTGACTATACTATTTTATCTAATTTTGCTCCCGTTAAAATATTGCACCAGAATAACTTATGGTCAATCAAAATGTCAAAAAAATTCCCGCAACTCATTCCTCTGGTTAGTATTCACCCTGAAATGGATGGAAACATTCTTCGTCATTTGGAAAACTACATATCTTCAGGGGCCAAAGGGATAAAAATTCATTCTTCAGCCCAAGGCTTTTTACCGAACGATTCCAGGCTGCAGGGCATTTATGAGTATTGCAACGAGACAAGATTCCCTATATTTTACCACTGTGGACTTACGTCGGAAGTAATGGTCAATAATTATTCAGATTTGGAAATGCTCATGCCTGTTATCGATAAATACAAGGATATTCCGATCGTATTAGGTCATATGGCAGAGGGAAAGTTTGAAGATGTGTTGTGGTTGGCAAAAACGTATCAAAACATATACTTTGATACATCAATAGCTATTTCAGGATTGCTTTGCATCAAAAGGGTGCACGATGTAAGCTGGCAGAATGATGATTTCGTTATCGATATTATTAGAAAAATAGGTGCAAGTAGAATTGTTTTCGGCTCTGATTACCCTTTTGGCAGTCCTATACACGATATCAGAAGACTTATTAGTCTGAAACTTAAAGATGAAGAGAAAAGCCTGATTTTGGGAGGAACCGCCATATGTGCTTTTAATATTAGTAGACCAGACTAAAACTGACCCTCTGTTTTTAGAACAATCCATTCCTTTTTAGAGAATGTAAACAAATATCCTCAGATTAAAGAGTGTTACACTCTTGCGGGAAGCCACGATTATTTACTTAATGTGGTTAGATACAAAGCTCAGGAGTCCGTACAAAAGGACACATGAGCTGT
>CAZJCH010000030.1:9777-12116 GCA_964544005.1 uncultured Papillibacter sp. | reverse complement strand
CAGCCCGCCCGACAGGAAGCATTCAACGGAGACCTCATAACCGGATATACCGCCAAGTCCCAGGGATCGAATATTCGAGACCATACCCCGCCGCCCTTTCTGTGTGTGGTACTATATGCCTGCTTCGTGTACTCTGTTAAAATACTTCTGTATGCGATAAAGCGCTCTTCGTTTGTTACGTTCTGATTCTTTTACTGAATATCAAGCAGCTCAGCATAGGCAATCAGCTTTTTTGCGACTTATAAAAAGTCCTCAAGTTTTCATACATTTTAGTGAATCCAGTTTATCCAGACTGTATATCACATCGTATTTACTACCCAGACTTAACATTTTATACAGCGCGTACCTTCCTTTATTCCTGCACAGCAGGACGGCGTGGATTCCCAGAGCTGTGGCGCCTCGGCAGTTATTGAGGCTGTCGTCCACAAAGACAGCCTCCTGCGGTGCGACACCGAGCTGCGACAGGGCCGTCTCGTACATTCTCGCAGCCGGCTTTGTAACGCCGATGCACGATGAAATGACGAAGCACGAAAAGCGCTCAAACAAACCGGCCTTTCTTAAGACATCCAGCAACGAGGGCCACGCGTCGGAGACGACGGCCAGCTTATATCCGGCCTCGTCGAGTTTTGCGACGGCGCTGAAGGCATCCTCATAAAACACATATTTATCCGTGTTATAAACAAGATCGTTTGCCAGGAAGCCGATATCCTCCTCTGTCAGTTTCAGCTCCGTTAATTCGGAGGCAAATATCCTGTAATACTCAGTGAATTGAAGCAGCTCCTGCTCTCTGTCCGATATATGGTGCTCCGTATCAAGATAAGCGTACGCTTTACTAAAGGCCCGCCGCACCGCTCTCCTGCCGCTCCGCTTAAACGCCTCCCTGTCGACCGCTTCATAAAACCTCGGCGGTATGAACCAATGCCCCGTTTTAGGTTTGTTGAGTACCCGGCCCGAGTCAAACAAAACAGCTTTGATTCCCAAGGAATATCACCTCTGATTTAGCTTCAGAATTCCACCTTATCCAAAAACTCTTCCATATAGATCGCTTTTGGAATAAGGACTTCCGAATCCGGGTCTGAGATGCACCACGCATCGATCAGGGCTTTCAAATTCTCGTATGATGCCGTGTAGTCGTCGACAATCTCCTGACGTGACGCGCCGGCTCTTCTGAGCAGCAGCGCCGACACAACGCCCGTCCTGTCCTTACCAGCGGCGCAGAAATACAGCACGCCGCTTGAGGCCGATTCGATCGTTTCTATAATCCGCGCCATTGACTCGTCGACCATTTTTAAGTATTGCGGGACGATTTCCAATTGTGCCAGGGGAACAATATTCCCGGTCGTCACAGGTATACTTAAATATGTAAATTCCGGTCTATGTGCCAGGGGACACGGAGCGGCATCGGCCTCATGCCCCTGCCGCAAATCGACGACGGTCAGGATGCTGTTGTCTATCAGCCACTGTATTTCTTCCTCACAGAGCTTCTCGGGGCAGTCGCTCCTGATATACCACAGCCCGTCAATAGACCCGCCTTTCAAAACTCTTGTGTTTCTCGTGCTGCCAAACAAACTGCCCATACGTATCCCCTTCTGTCATAAGCCTTTATCCTTGTGTTCATTTTCATGAATCACAGCGCCGCTGTCCGTGCCGACAATGATACGGGTGCACATATTCAAAAACAATCCTGTTTCCAAAACGCCGACGATACCGTCGAGCCTCACTTTGATATCCAGGATATTCGCAGCACCTTCCGTCTTAACGTCAACGATATAGCTGCCGTTATCCGTAAAAAACCTTTCGCCGCCCTTCACCCGTGGCTGCGCCACGAACCCGCTCTGCGCCAACTGCCGCATCACATGCGTATAACCAAAAGGCAGCACCTCAACGGGTATCGGAAATCGGGTGATTTCATCAGCGAGCTTGCCCTCATCCATGATCCAGATGACTTCCTTTGCCATTGACGCCACGATCTTCTCCCGGAACAGCGCGCCGCCTCCGCCCTATATGGCGTTAAAACATCGGTCGATCTTATCGACACCGTCAATCGCCAGATCAATCTCGTCAACCGTATCGATCTCGACAACCTGAATATTCAGGCTCCTTGCCAAACGCTCCGATTCTTTGGACGCCGCCACCGCTTTTATTCGCAATCCGCCCCTGACCATTTCCCCGACCTTATTAATTATATAAAAAGCCGTCGATCCGGTGCCGAGCCCCACGGTCATGCCGTCCTTTATATACTCCGCTGCCTTCTCCCCGGCGATTCTCTTCTGCTCCATGATGCGCCTCCAGCTTTTAGAAGGGCTTATAAGCACTTCATCAGCTTCACATATTCCCCG
>CAZJCH010000030.1:0-9733 GCA_964544005.1 uncultured Papillibacter sp. | reverse complement strand
AGCCTTTTTTTTCGAAAAGATGCCATGCGCGAGCATTGTCGGTATCGACACCAACGGACATTTCGGCATAACCCAGATATTACCGCACTTATTATAGTCTTCCGGCTTCAGCCGGATGAAGCTGTATTTATCCATAAACCTACCGCTTCTCCCAGACAAGTATATATCTCCAGAAAAGTTTTCTCTTAACCACGGAGCCCGGAAGCCGCTCCGAAGCCAACCGTCTGATTTCGCGCATTGTCATTATGGTATCGTGTTCGCCGTGCTTTCTCCAAACCTCCGCCATATGCGGATCGATCTTATGCAGCCCGCAATTATGGAGCAGATTCATGATGATGTTTGGAATGACAGCAATACCCCAGACGAAATAGTCGGCGGGGGACGCCGCTTTGGCAAGGTCGAGGATAATCAGCCGCCCGCCCTTTTTCAACGTGCTTTTTGAAAACTCCAGCAGCCAATCGTACGGCAGGTGATGCGCGGTAGCGCTTGTGATGAGGGCATCGAGGGAATCGTCCTCAAATGTCATATCCAGCACATTGCCGCATATGTACTCGATGTTTTCCGCGTTGTGAAGCGACCGGGCCTGTTCGATCATTTTGTCCGCCAGATCAACAGCGATCACCCGGCCGGCACGCCGGGCAGCCATCTGCGATAGCTCCCCCTTGCCGCAGCCGATATCAAGACAGAGACCAGCGCTCTCGGGAATGTATTTCAAAAGGGCTTTAAAATAGCAAATGTTATGGTTCCAATGAGGCTCATTTCCAAGCTCAGCGATCTCATTGAAATCGGATTTGACGACAGTGTAATCTTCCATGATTAAATCCCTATATCCCGGATTCGAGGCAGACCTGCCTATATATCTCTTCCGCTGTTTGCTCCGGAGATATGTCGCTGACATCGATTTTTGTGGATTTTATTCGTTCATAATTGTGAAGCCTCTGTAGGCTTCTTGAAAGGACGTCTTCCGTTCTGCGGCCGCTTTTAATGTCATTTTGTATTCTTTTCGACAATGCCTCGGGAGTGCAAACGAGTGAAAAAACAAATAGCTTAAAATCCCTGCTTCTCAGCCTTGCCAATACGTCGTCTATGATGCCCTGTTCGTGCATGACCCAGCAGAACACGATGTTATCAAAAATGGTACAGTCTAAAAAGCTGTTGAGCAGAAAACCGATATTCTCCAGTACCATTTTTTTTGTCTCCTCCGTCACGACGAACGGCGACATGTCCCAGCACCAGTCGCCGTCGAGGAAGACGCAGTTCGGCAGGAGGTTCTGCAGCTTTCTGCCTGTCGCCGTTTTGCCCGCTCCCATTGTGCCATTAATCAAAATCAGATTTTTCAAGCTTCTCTCCATCTTCAGCTACAATCTCCTGACCGGAAAAAAGAGATCGAGCTGGCCGTTTTCTTCGGTGCAGATATGGTCAAAAACAGCCCCGGCCAGTTCTATGCTGTTTTCATTCATGTAATTCAAAACATATGTAAAAGCCTCTTCATATTTGCCGTTGGCCTTGACAAGCAGATACTCATAAGCCGGCGCTGTCCACTTAACCCACCCGGGAGGCGGTTCGGCGCCGTCCAAGACTTCGGCGCCGGCAAGATAAAGCCCTTTAGAAAAATTTTCCCACGGCAGGTAGGACCTCGAAAAATCGCTCATAAGGCCCCAAATGCCGAGGATATTGCCCTTTTCATTCTTCCTGGCGAGTCCGGCGATCTCCTCGAAGTGGCTGTTCGCGTCGGACCACAGGGCCTGGATAAAACCCTCGCCGTCATTCGTCGAGCCTTCCTTACCGATGACCGAGAAAGATGCTTTCGTATATGTTTTGATCTCCATAAATCATGCGTCCTTTCCGTGGTTCTGAAATCGTTGAGTCCCGTCTATTTATCTAATAATTCTCCCTAAAAGGGTAAATTTTGTCAACACAGTATATCACCGTTCGTGGTTAAAATGCAACCTGAGACGTTTAAATCGTTAGCTAATTCATGGAAATAGACAATTTACACAGTCGTCGGGGGAATGATATAATAAACCAACTATACACTAATGCGCTAAGAAGAAATCATAATCAGGAAAGGATGGTCACTTATGGCACGTAAAATGAAGACAATGGACGGCAACAATGCCGCTGCCCATGTTGCATATGCTTTTACGGACGTCGCCGCAATTTATCCGATCACGCCCTCCTCGACGATGGCGGAATATGTCGACAAATGGTCGGCAAACGGGCAAAAGAACATCTTCGGACAGACCGTTAAAGTTGTTGAAATGCAATCGGAAGCCGGCGCGGCAGGCGCTGTTCACGGCTCGATCATTTCAGGCGCGCTGACCAGTACGTTCACGGCATCGCAGGGACTTCTCCTGATGATTCCCAATATGTACAAATGGGCCGGGGAGCTGCTCCCCGCGGTAATGCATGTCTCGGCCAGAACCATCGCCGCCCAAGCTTTGTCAATTTTCGGAGATCAGAGCGACGTTATGGCCTGCCGCCAGACGGGTGTGGCGATGCTCGCCTCCAACAGTCCACAGGAGGCCATGGACTTGGGTGCCGTCGCGCATCTGGCCGCCATCAAGAGCAGCATGCCGTTCCTCCATTTCTTTGACGGCTTCAGGACGTCGCATGAAATGCAGAAAGTCGAGGTCTGGAACTATGACGATCTCGCCGAGATGATTGATTACGACGCGCTGAATAAATTCCGCCAGCGTGCGCACAACCCGAACCACCCGGTCCTGCGCGGGTCGAACCAGGGCGGCGACATCTACTTCCAGGCCAGGGAATCGATCAACACCTTCTATGACACGCTCCCCGGCATCGTCGAGAGCTATATGGATACGATCAACAAAAAGCTTGGGACGGATTATAAGCCATTCAATTATTGCGGCGCGCCTGACGCCAAGCACGTCATCGTCGCCATGGGCTCCATCTGCGAAATGGCCGAGGAGGTCGTTAACTACCTGAATGCGTCCGGTCAAAAAACGGGATTGGTCAAGGTCCATCTGTATCGCCCGTTCAGCGTGAAGCACCTTTTGAGCGTCCTTCCCAAGACCGTTGAAACGATCGGTGTGCTCGACCGCACAAAGGAGCCGGGCTCCGTCGGCGAACCGCTATATCTCGACGTTATCACCGCGCTGTCCGGTTCAGGCATCAAAGTCGTCGGCGGCCGGTACGGACTCTCCAGCAAGGATACGACGCCGGGCCAGGTTATCGCCGTATTCAAAAACCTTCAGGATAAAAAACCGAAGACGAACTTTACCGTCGGCATTACGGACGACGTGACGCATCTCTCGTTGCCCGTCACCGACGAGCCGGATACAACGCCGAGCGATATTATCTCCTGCAAGTTCTGGGGTATCGGTTCCGACGGCACCGTCGGCGCCAATAAAAACTCCATCAAGATCATCGGCGACCACACCGACCTTAGGGTACAGGCTTACTTCCAGTACGATTCCCGGAAATCAGGCGGCGTCACGATCAGCCATCTGCGGTTTGGCAACAGCCCCATCAAGTCCACGTACTATATCTCCAAGGCGAATTTCGTGGCCTGCCATGTCCCGGCGTATCTCGAGACCTTTGACATCGTACAGGACGTCAAGCCCGGCGGCGTTTTCCTGGCCAACACCTCCTGGGATGTCGACGAGCTCACAAAACGCCTCCCCGCTGCCGCGAAGAAATATATCGCCGACAACAATGTCCGCGTGTATACCTGCGATGCCGAAAAGATCGCCCGTGAGTTAGGGCTCGGCAACAAGACAAACGCCATCCTGCAGGCAGCCTTCTTTAAGCTGTCTGAGATACTCCCCATCGACGACGCCGTCAAGTATATGAAGAAGGCCATCATTGACACTTACGGCCGTAAGGGCGAGGATGTCGTCGCCATGAACAACAAGGCCATCGACGCAGGCCTCGAAAGCCTCGTAAAGCTCGACGTGCCGGCCTCATGGAAGACGCCCGGCGCAGACAAGCCGGCACAGGAGATCGACACCGACAGAGAGGATATCAGGAAATACTACCGCAACGTCGCAGAGACGATGAATAATATGCGCGGTGACAAGCTGCCCGTCTCGGCGTTTCTGGATATCGAGTGCGGCGCGGTCGTCCCCTCCGGCACAGCTGCTTTTGAAAAGCGCAAGATCGCCATTGACGTACCCTGCTGGATCCCCGAAAACTGCATCCAATGCAACCAGTGCTCGTATGTCTGTCCGCACTCCGTCATCCGCCCGTATGCATTAGACCCGGATGAGGCGAAGAACGCACCCGAGGGTATGAAGATGCTCCCGATGACAGGTAAAGGCAACGAAAACCGCAAATTCGCCATCCTGCCGACCGTGTTCGACTGTACGGGCTGCGGCTCCTGCGCCAACGTCTGTCCGGCGAAGAACAAGGCTCTCGTCATGAAGCCGCTTGATACTCAGGTTGACCAGCAGAAGTATTTTGACTATGCGGAGAAGCATGTCTCCCGGGAAAAGGATACGGGCTTTGCCCCCACAAGCCTCAAAGGCTCCCAGTTCAAAAAACCGCTCTTTGAGTTCCCCGGCGCCTGCGCCGGCTGCGGCGAATCGCCGTATGTCCGCCTGATCACCCAGCTCTACGGCGACCGGATGTATATCGCCAATGCCACCGGCTGCACCTCCATCTGGGGCGGCAGCGCGCCGACCACGCCCTACACCGTCGGCTGCGACGGTAAGGGACCCGCCTGGGCAAACTCATTGTTTGAGGACAACGCCGAGTTCGGCTTCGGCATGGCCACGGGTTCCGTCCAGCGCCGCGAAGGCGTGAAGCTGATGGCGGAAACGCTTCAGAATAAAGACATTGACGCTAAGGTAAGGACCGCCATAGGGGAGTGGCTCGCCGCGTTTAATGACGGCGAGGGGTCCAAAGGCCCCTCCGGAGCGTTGGAAAAAGCACTGGCCGAAGCGCTTTCTGCCACCGGAGATTTCCCGTTCAGGACGCAGCTCCAGGCGCTGTACGACGTCCGCGACCAGTTCGTCAAGCCCTCCGTCTGGGTCTTTGGCGGCGACGGCTGGGCTTATGACATCGGTTACGGCGGCCTTGACCACGTCATCGCCTCCGGCCAGAACATCAACATCATGGTCTACGACACCGAGGTTTACTCCAACACCGGCGGCCAGGCCTCAAAAGCGACGCCGACAGGCGCAGTGGCGCAGTTCGCTGCGGCGGGTAAATCCGTCAAGAAAAAAGACCTGGCCCAGATTGCCATATCTTACGGTTATGTCTACGTCGCGACGATTTCAATGGGCGCGAACCAGCAGCAGACCCTCAAAGCCATTCAGGAAGCCGAGAGCTATGACGGCCCGTCGCTCATCATCGCCTATGCACCCTGCATCAACCACGGCATCCGCGCCGGCATGGGCAAATCCCAGACCGAAATGAAAAAGGCCGTCGAATCGGGCTACTGGAACCTGCTGCGCTACGACCCGAGGCTCGCTGCCGAAGGCAAAAACCCGCTCACCATCGACAGCAAAGAACCGACGTCAAGCTACAATGACTTCATCATGGGCGAAGTCCGCTACAGCTCGCTGAAGCTTGAATTCCCCGAGCGCGCCAAAGAACTCTTCGCCGAAGCCGAAAAGGTAGCCAAGGCCCGCTACGACGCTCTCGTCAAGCAAAAGGAAATGCTGGAACCGAAGTAATAATAAGCACGCATAACACACAAAGAGGCTGCCGCATTGGCAGCCTCTTTATATATTGCCATATCAGATAAAAAATGTTATAAAATACCTATTGGGTCCAGTTCCTCTATGAAAAGCTGGCCTTCGACCGGCCGCCGTTCCAGGTCGAGCCGGAGCTCGTGAAGCTTGAAGCATTTAAGCTTGTCGTCTTTGAAAGCGACGAGGTGTACCCACCGAACTTCTGGAATAAGTACAACACAAAAAAGCTGTCCCAGCGGCTTTCGGGCGGCACAGTCTGTGCGGATTACGGCGTTACTTTTCGTTCAAAGCCGGATTCAAAACGCGATTATTATATCGGGATACGGGCGCACCGGAGGTCATGAGTTTGAGTGCTATATCGAGGACAGCCGTACCTACAGCGAGAAAATATTCATTCCGATAAGGGAGGTTTCGTAATGTCTGCTGAAATCGTCAAGTGCGAGCGTATCAGTCACCCGCCGGTGCGTTTTATCGGCAAGCGCTTCTCCGCATATCCCGATTGGGGCTTGTTCTGGCAGAACAACTGGTTCGAGGCAATCGAAAGCGCCGGCGACCGCGCCGACGTCAACGACAACAGCTACTGCGTGCTGACGGGATTCACACCGGAGGGGATCGAGTTTTATCTTGGCGAGTTTTTCCCGGAGAATACGGCGGTGCCGGAGGGCTTTGATCACGCCGACCTGCCGGCGATGGAAGCGGGAATGTGCTATATCAGGGGTACGATCGAGGAATGCGTCGCCGTCCCCGTCTGGGGCAGGGAGCAGCTCCTTGACACGCTTAAAAGAAACGGCATGACGGTTACGCAGGACGGAAATCCGCCCCGTTGGGCCTCCTTCGAGCGGGACAATTGTCCGCGCTGGACAGCGCCCGACGAAAACGGAAACGTGATTTTAGATTACGCGATATATCTGTGAACGAACAGCGCAGCGAAAAGAGCGGACGGGATGAGTCTCCCGTCCGCTTATATTAAAACAAACAGCGCGCCGGAGGCACGTTATTTGTTTGTCTTGGGGATCTTAATCGTCAATATGATCTCCTGCTCCGTCTCGTCGCGCCCGCAGCGGGCGTCGATGCCCGACTGCTGCATCAGGCTCATCCCGCGCGTCAGGGTGTTCATGAAAAGCCGCACGTCCTTAAACACGTAGATGGGCTTGTTGGGCGGCTTTTCCCCCTGCTCTTTCTTCAAAATATAGCTTTCAATGAGCTCCTCCGTGTTGGCGACATTGAGATTTTTTTTGATGATCAAGTTGAATATTTCAAGACGGTCCTGTTCTTCCTCCAGTTTCAAAAGCGCTCTGGCATGGCGCTCGGTCAGGCCGGTGTCCCTGATCATGAAAAGCAGCTCAGGGGAGAGCTTCAGGATGCGCAGCTTATTCGAAACAGCTGACTGGGACAGCCCAACAAGTCGCGCGACCTCCTCCTGCTTATAGCCGCTGTGATTGACAAGCCGGCAGAGCCCCTCGGCCTCCTCGATAAAATCGAGATCCTTCCTCTGTAGATTCTCAACAAGCGCGAGGATTGAGGATTCCTGCGAATCAACATCCAGGATGATACACGGAATTTCCTTCAGTCCGACCAGCTTTGCCGCCCGGAGCCGCCTTTCTCCGGACACGAGCTCATATCCGCCGCCGCGCCGCCGGACGGACAGCGGCTGAAGGATGCCGTACCTCGAGATGCTGCCGGCAAGCTCACGCATGGCGTTCGGCTCAAACGTCTTGCGCGGCTGCTCGGGGTTCGGCAGGATGTCGCTGATCGCCAGGTAGACGATGCGGCTGGCTTCATATAGCCCGCGTTTCTTCATGAGCTGCATCAGAAACACGCTTCCTCTCATATATGTAGTAGTTACAGATAGACATTACACTATATGTAGTGCAAAAAACACAGAAAAAAGGCGGGAAATTTCATTCCCGCCTGTTTTTTTATATATTTATCTTTTATTTTCATTAAAGCCCGCTTTTTCGGGGCATCTAGCCGGCTTTTATCTCAAGCTGCGCGACGCGCTTTTCAAATGATTCTGTTTTCCGATGGAATGATATGCCATCTGCAGCATATTGTCAAGGCCGCATCCGTCTTCAACTTTTTACGTCGAGCATCAGCTCGTCCAGCTGCTTCTTATCGACGACATCGGGGCAGCTCGTCATGGGTTCGGAGGCGTTCTGGACCTTCGGGAAGGCGATGACGTCCCGGATGCTGTCGGCACCGGAGAGCAGCATGACGAGCCGGTCGAGGCCGTAGGCCAGACCGCCGTGGGGCGGCGCGCCGTACCGGAAGGCATTAATCAGGTGCCCGAACCGCGCCTGTGCGTCCTCGGCCGTAAATCCCAGCGCCCGGAACATTGTCTCCTGCATCTCCGGTGTTGAGATTCGGATGGAGCCGCCGCCCAGCTCCGTGCCGTTTAACACAATATCATATGCCTTGGCGCGGCAGTTCTTTTTATCCGTCTCAAGAAGTGCGATATCCTCATCCATGGGCGCCGTAAAAGGATGGTGCATGGCGACGTACCGCCCCTCCTCCTCGGCAAATTCGAACATCGGAAACTCCGTGACCCACAGGAGCTTGTAATCGTCTTTCTTCGTGAGCCCGAGCCTTTTCGCGCACTCGACACGCAAGGCGCCCAATGACGCGAAAACTATCTTCTCGTTGCTGTCGGCGACGATCAGAATGAGATCGCCCGTTTTTGCCTCCGCGCGGGTAATAATCTTATCCAGCTCGTCCTCGGTCATAAACTTCGCGAACGATGAGCTGACGCTGTCCGGACCCAGGCGCAGCCACGCGAGACCTTTAGCGCCGTATGTCTTGACAAACTCGACCAGCGTGTCGATTTGCTTTCTCGGAAAGCTCTCTGCTCCGCCGGGGATGCTGATAAGCCGGACACTGCCCCCGGCCGCCACAGGGTCGGAAAACACCTTAAAGCCGCAGCCACCCACGATATCGCTGATATCCTTCAGCTCGAGCCCAAATCGGATGTCCGGCTTGTCCGAGCCGTAGCGTGTCATCGCCTCCGTGTACGGCATGCGCAGAATCGGTATCTGAATATCGATATCAAGCACTTTCTTAAAAACACGCTTCAGAAAACCTTCATTCACTGTGATGATATCGTCGACATCGACAAACGACATTTCAAGGTCGATCTGCGTAAATTCCGGCTGCCGGTCCGCTCGCAGGTCCTCATCCCGAAAGCAGCGCGCGATCTGGAAATAGCGGTCGAACCCCGAAAGCATCAGCAGCTGCTTGTACTGCTGGGGCGACTGGGGCAGCGCGTAGAATTTACCCGGATGGACCCGGCTGGGGACGAGATAGTCCCGGGCGCCCTCCGGCGTTGATTTTGTGAGCATCGGCGTTTCAATCTCGAAAAAGCCGTTTTCGTCGAAATAGTCCCGCGCCGTCTTGGCGACCTGATGCCTGAGGGCGATGGCCCGCTGCATCTCGGGGCGACGCAGGTCGAGATACCGGTATTTCAACCGGAGCATGTCGTTGACGTCGGAATTCTCGACGATCTCAAACGGCGGCGTTTCACTGGCAGCCAGAACACGCAGCTCCGTCACCTCCAGCTCGACGTCACCCGTCGGAATCTCGTTGTTTTTCGAAGACCGTTCGCGCAGACGGCCTTTCGCTGCCAGCACATATTCGCTTCTCACTGAAAAAGCCTTTTTAAAGATTTCCCGATCGGTGGCGTCGTCAAAGGCCAGTTGGAGAATACCCGTTCTGTCCCTGAGATCGATGAAAATCAGCTGCCCCAGGTCGCGCTGGCGCTGTACCCACCCGCAGACGGATATTTCCCCGCCGACGTCCTCTGTTCTGACGGTTCCGCAGTAGGCTGTGCGCTTGAAATTATTAAGTGATTCCATATATAACACTCCCGAGTCTCTTCCTATTTATTCGGTTCTTTTATCGGCGCCCCGCCGCGCAAGCCGTTAAGCTTTGCTTTGATCGCCGTGGTGAGTATAGTCCCGGACGCCGTCGTTTGCTCGCCTGTCGCCATCTCCTTGGCGGTCACAAGCCCCTGTTTGATTTCGTCCTCTCCGAGAAAGACAACAAACGGTATTTTCAGCTTATCGGCATAAGCGACC
>CAZJCH010000029.1:11667-12798 GCA_964544005.1 uncultured Papillibacter sp. | reverse complement strand
TTATTCGCTAAAAAGAACATGCGGGCGGGGCAGCTTGATCCCAACAGGCTCCCCCGCCATATTGCAGTGATTATGGACGGAAACGGGCGCTGGGCGAGAAAGCGCGGCCTGCCTCGGACGGCCGGCCATGCTGTCGGCGCGGAAACTTTCCGGCGTGTGGCGACCTATTGCAAAAATATCGGCATAGAATATCTTACGGTATACGCGTTTTCGACCGAGAACTGGTCGAGGCCCGCCGATGAGGTCAAGGCCATTATGGACATATTGGAAAATTATCTCAGAGAAGCCATTGAGACGATGGAGCGCGACCGCGTCAAAATGAAATTTTTCGGCGATATCACCTTCCTGTCACCCAAGCTCCAGAAGCTGATCGCTGAAGCCGAGAAAATATCTGAGAAATTTGAGGGCGTACAGGTCAATATGTGCGTCAATTACGGAGGGCGGGATGATATCGTACGTGCCGCGCGCGCCTACGCGCAGGATTTCAGGGAATCGGGCGCTCCGCTTGACGAAGCCAGCTTCTCGCGGTACCTCTTTTCCGCCGGCCTGCCGGACCCCGATCTTGTCATCAGGCCCAGCGGAGAAATGCGGCTTTCCAATTTTCTTTTATGGCAGTCGGCGTATTCTGAGCTATATTTTACGGACGTTTTATGGCCTGATTTCGATGCGCGCGAGCTGGACCGCGCCATCATTGCTTATCAGGGCAGAGAGCGCCGTTACGGGGGAGTAAGAGAACACAAAAAATGAAAATACGAATTATCGTCGCTGTTATATGCGTGCCGCTTCTTTTTGTTGTCCTGTTCTACCTTCCGCCTGTCGCCGTAACCGTTGTCGCTGCCGTCATCGCCGCCGTCGCCTCGTATGAGCTGCTCCGCGCCATCGGCGCGCGCTCTGCGCCGAGGCTTTGCATTTATGCCGCCATCGCCGCCGTGATCATACCAACAGGGATCTTGCTCGGCTCCGGAAGCCTTGTTTTCCGCGCCGTTTTGATTTTACTCATGGCGGTTTTGTTCGGCGATGCCGTTTTAACGTATAAACCGGAAAAAAAAATACCGCTTATGATGCTGGCGGCCGTCATGTTCGGCGGCGCGCTCATCCCGTACTTTTTATCGGCGATCATCAGCTTAAAGC
>CAZJCH010000029.1:9590-11657 GCA_964544005.1 uncultured Papillibacter sp. | reverse complement strand
CTCAACGAAAACGGCAGATATTACGTATTGATACCGTTTATTATCGCATTCTTAACAGACGGCGGAGCTTATTTCACCGGCGTTTTTTTCGGGAAACGCCATCCGTTCCCGGCTGTAAGCCCCAAGAAAACAACTGAGGGCTGTATCGGCGGTATTGTGACAGGTGTCGCCGCTGTTGTGATATTCGGCGTTGTCCTGCATTTTACAACGGAAATCACCGTCAATTTCTGGGCGATGGCAGCTTACGGCCTCGTGGGCGGCATCGTCACCGAGCTGGGTGACCTGGCCTTTTCGCTCATTAAGAGAGAATTCGGCATCAAGGATTACGGCAGCCTGATTCCGGGTCACGGCGGAATGCTGGACCGCTTCGACAGCATGATTTTCGCCGCCCCTGTCATCAATCTTCTCGTTGATATCTTCCCGGCTTTATAAAGATTCAAGCCACTTGATTTGCCGTAGGGGCGGACCTCGTGTCCGCCCTGTTCCAATGATACGCCACATAACGAAAGAGGGCAGACACGAGGTCTGCCCCTACAAAACCGCGACCTAGACATATCAACGATTACTCCGCGGTACTTGATTTATTCACATTATGAACGTTATAATACACACAACGGCATGTCATGCAGTACAGGGTTCAGGAATAGGATAGGTATAACAGGTGAAAAGCAAAAACATATCCCTTCTCGGCTCGACGGGCTCCATTGGCCGACAGACACTCGAGGTCGCGGACAGTCTCGGGCTCCGCGTCCGCGCCATAAGCGCGGGCAGCGCTTCGGCGCTTCTCGAGGCGCAGGCCAGAAAGTATAAGCCCGCTCTCGTCGCCGTTTTTGACGAGGCCGCCGCCCATGATATGACGATCCGCCTGCGCGACGCGGAGACAAAGGTCGTTTCCGGTATGGCCGGGCTTATTGAAGCGGCAACGCTCGACGAGGCCGATACTGTCGTGACCGCCGTCGTCGGGACAGTGGGCTTAACGCCAACACTGGCCGCAATAGAAAAGGGAAAACGCATTGCATTAGCCAATAAGGAGACGCTCGTCTGCGCCGGCGCGCATGTCATGCGCGCCGCCCGGGCTTTCGGTGCTGAAATCCTGCCCGTCGACTCGGAGCATTCCGCCATCTTCCAGTGCCTCGGCAATAACAAGGAGTACGCCTTTAAGAAAATTTTGCTGACGGCTTCCGGCGGACCTTTTCGCGGCAAATCGCCCGAGGCGCTCGATAAGGTAACGTACAGGGACGCGCTCAGCCACCCAAACTGGCAGATGGGCAAAAAAATTACTGTCGATTCGTCGACGCTCATGAACAAGGGCTTGGAATTCATTGAGGCGATGCATCTCTACAACGCGCAGCCCGATCAAATTAAGATCCTCATCCACCCACAGAGCATCATCCACTCCATGGTGGAGTTTGACGATAATTCCGTCATCGCGCAGCTGGCCGTACCCGATATGCGCCTCCCCATTCAGTATGCGCTGACATATCCCGAACGACAGCCATCCCTGATAGAAGCGCTGGACCTCGCGCGGAGTGGCGCCCTGACATTCGAGGAGCCCGATTTTAAAGCTTTCCGCTGCCTGAGGCTTGCCCTCGATACGGCCCGGATCAACGGCACGGCCTGCGCTGTTATGAATGCGGCCAACGAGGCGGCCGTTTCTCTGTTCCTTCATGAGAAAATTTCCTGGCATCAGATTTACGAATGTACAGTTTATGCTTTGGACAGGATAAAAAACATAGGAACCCCGTCAGTCGACGATATTCTCGCGTCCGACCATGAAGCCAGACGGCTTGTTTATGACCATTTCAAATAATAAGAAACCCCGAAGGAAAGGGCAGACTTCATCATGTATATCGTAATCGCAATCATCGCATTCGGCTTGCTCATCATCATCCATGAGCTGGGACATTTTATCGCCGCCAAGGCTTTTAAAGTCAAGGTCATCGAATTCTCCATCGGCATGGGCCCGAAGCTTATCAAAAAGCAGGGCAAGGAGACGCTCTTCTCCCTGCGCGCGCTGCCCATCGGCGGCTCCTGCCTGATGGAAGGCGAGGACGAGGAGACGCCGGA
>CAZJCH010000029.1:0-9580 GCA_964544005.1 uncultured Papillibacter sp. | reverse complement strand
CGGACCCCCGGTCGTTCACCGCGCAGGCCCGCTGGAAACGTTTTATCATCCTCGTCGCCGGCCCGTTTATGAACTTTATTGCCGGCGCCCTCATTGTCCTGATCCTTGTTTCGCAGGCCACCATCTTTGGCGGTAATAAGCTGACGGCTCTTGCAGACAGCTTCCCTCTTAAGGGTGAAAGCGGTCTTATGGAAGGAGACGAGATCTATTCCATCAACGGCGAGCGGATATATTACTATAATGACTTCTACACGTTTATGGGACTCAGCGGAGATAAGCCGGTAGACATGGTCGTGCTGAGAAATGGTGAGAAAATTACGCTGAATCACTTCCCCCTTAAAAAAAGCATCTATCCGGATTATAGCGAAACGGAGCCGAGGTACGGCGTCTCGTTTAACATTATCGAAGCTACTTTAGGCGAGAAGCTGAGCTTTACGGGTTATCAGACAATGAATTTCGTTCGCATCACCCGGGTGAGTCTCGCCATGCTTTTCAGCGGATCTGCCGGGATCAAGGATCTCTCCGGTCCGGTGGGCATCGTCTCGGCTATTAATGATGTCGGGCAGGACCCGGAGACGACGACGGCGGAAAAGCTCTACAGCGTCGCGAACTTCTGCGCGTTCATTGCCGTGACGCTGGCGGTGATGAACCTGCTGCCGATACCGGCGCTGGACGGCGGGCGGATATTCTTTATGATCGTCACCTTCTTTATAGAAAAAATCATCAGGCGGCATGTGGACCCAAAATATGAGGGGTATATCCACACGGCGGGCTTTATGCTGCTCCTGGGACTGATGGCCGTCGTGATGATCAATGATGTGGTGAAGTTGTTCAATGGTTAGAAAACAGATCAGGGTCGGCGGGGTGCCGATCGGCGGCGGCGCGCCGGTCACCGTCCAGTCGATGACGAACACAAAAACAAGTGATATCGCCGAAACGGCCGCCCAGGTCAAGCGCCTGCGGGAGGCCGGCTGCGACATCGTACGCGTTGCCGTTCCCGATCGGGCGGCGGCGCGTGCCATTGAGGCGTTAAAAAAGCAGACAGATATCCCGATTGTCGCGGATATCCATTTTGATTATAAGCTGGCTATAGAAGCTGCCGAGGCCGGCGCCGATAAAATCAGGATCAACCCCGGCAATATCGGCGGCGACGACAACGTGCGGGCAGTGACGGACATTTGCCGCAGGAAGGGACTCCCCATCAGAATCGGCGTCAACGCCGGGAGTCTGGAAAAAGACATATTGGCAAGACGCGGCGTGACGCCGGAAGCGCTTGTGGAGAGCGCGATGCGTCACGTCCGTTTGCTGAATAAATTCGATTTTGACGATATATGCATCTCCGTCAAAGCCTCTGACGTCGCGCTGACACTCAAGGCCTGCAAGCTTCTTCACCAGACGGCCGATTACCCGCTGCACCTTGGTATCACGGAGGCGGGGACGGAATACATGGGAATCGTCAAGTCATCGGTCGGCATAGGTGCGCTTCTTGCCGAGGGCATCGGCGATACCATCCGTGTCTCGCTCACCGCACCGCCGGAGCGGGAGGTCAAGGCCGGGCTCGCGATCCTAAAAGCCCTTGGACTGCGCAGAAGCGGCGCCGATCTCATATCCTGTCCAACGTGCGGCCGCACGAAAATCGACCTCATCCCCATTGCCGAGGAGGTCGAAAAGCGGCTGGAGCGGCTCACCAGACCGATCACGGTCGCGGTCATGGGCTGCGCCGTCAACGGGCCGGGTGAGGCCAGACGCGCTGATTTCGGTATTGCCGGCGGCGACGGCGAGGGCGTTTTGTTCAAGAAGGGTGAAATTGTAGGAAAAGTACCGATGGACAGGCTCGTGGATGAGTTGTTTAAATTGATAGACGAATATGAAGACTTCCCCCGGGGGAAGGCTTAAATTGATCACAGCACTTCGAAGGGGAGTCTTTATTTGAGCGTGCATGTACCTTTTTACGAGATGTTCTCATGCTGCAGGGATACGGAAGCGTTAGCCGGAATCCTTCAAAATACATATGTTGTGAGCGCGACAGTGGACAAGTCAAGAACGGCGATGCAGCTGTCGCTTCATCTGCCGGGTCCGGTCGCGCCTGTTGATATCGCGCTGATCGAGGAGGGCGTCAAAGCGGAGTTCGGGCTTTCAAGCGTTTCCATCACGCCGATCTATCCCAGAAGCGTGAATTCGGCGAGAAGGTCGGAAAATAAGAAAAGAGGGAATCCCGTCATCTATGGCAAGGAGCCGGGCAAGAGCATCACGCCGATGGACACAGTGACGCTGGACCTGGGTAAGGTGACCGTTCGCGGCGAGGTTTTCGACGTCCAGTCAAGAGACATCCCAAAACGTAACGCCTGGGTCTTGAATTTCGACATGACCGATTATACCGGCTCGGTACGCATATCGAAATTTATGACCGACGAAAATGCCGCGGAGGTCGTGGGCCGGATCAAAAAGGGCATGTATCTGACCGTGTCCGGCAGCCTTGGCTTCAACAGGTACGACGGGGAGCTCACGCTCGACCCGTCGGGCATCGCGCTGGCCGAACGCGAGGTGCGGCAGGACACAGCGGAGGAAAAACGCGTAGAGCTCCATCTCCATACAAAGATGTCCGCCATGGACGCCGTCATCGATACGGCGGATGTCGTCAAGCGGGCCATCGACTGGGGTCACCCCGCCATCGCCATCACGGATCACGGCGTCGTCCAGTCGTTCCCCGACGCCATGAAGGCCGCCGGTGACAAGATCAAAATCCTTTACGGTGTCGAAGGCTACTACATAAACGATATCGACGACAAGCTGGCCGTTTTCGGTAATTTATCGAGCGGCTTTAATGAGGAGATCGTGGTGTTCGACATAGAGACGACGGGCCTGTCGTCAGCACGTGACACCATCACTGAAATCGGCGCCGTCATCATGAAGGAAGGCCGGGAGATCGCCCGATTTCAGACCTTTGCCGACCCGGGATGCCATATCCCGGCAAATATTTCGCAGCTGACCGGCATTTCCGACAGCGATGTGATCGGTGCGCCGTCACAGGAGGAGGCCGTTCGCGCCTTTCTGGACTTTGCCGGAGGGCGGGCCATAGCCGCGCATAACGCCGCTTTTGATATTGGCTTTATTTATGAGGCCAGCTGCCGGTACGGCATTCCCTTCGAGCCCGGATATATCGACACGCTGGCAATCGCCCGAGCGCTCCTGCCGGAGCTGAAAAGCCACAGGCTCAATATCGTCGCCAACCACCTCGGCCTGCCGGAATTCAACCACCATCGGGCGTCCGACGACGCCGTCACGGCGGCGCTCGCGCTCTCGCAATTCTTCAGCAAGCTGGAGAAAAGGGGTCTTTGCGATATATCGCAGATCAACGACTATATCAGCCGGACCCGTTCGGGTAAATTAAAGCCGCGTTTTAAGCCGAAGCACATCATTCTCCTGGTCAAAAGCCAAGCCGGCATCAAAAACCTGTATAAGCTCATCACGAAGAGCCATCTTGATACCTTCAGCAGATATCCGATTATCCCGAAAAGCCAAATTATGAATCACAGGGAGGGGCTCCTGGTCGGCTCCGCCTGCGAATCCGGCGAGATTTTCAGCTCCGTGACGGATGGGTACAGCCGGCTGGAGCAGCGGCGGCTGGCCGAGTTTTATGACTATCTCGAGATCCAGCCCATCTGCAACAACAATTTCATGCTCTACGGCGACCGCCCGAGAGCCGGGAATATCGATGACCTGAAGGATTTTAACCGTCGGATCGTCGAGCTGGGACGGGAGACAGGCAAGCCTGTCGTGGCCACGTGCGACGCGCATTTTATTGAGCCCGAGGAGGAGATATTCCGGCGTATCCTTTTATTTTCAAAGGGTTTTGAGGACGCGGACCGCGAGCTGCCGCTCTATTTCCGTACGACGGAGGAGATGCTGGAGGAGTTCGGCTATCTCGGAGAAGAGACGGCTTATGAGACGGTCGTTACGAATACGCGGCGTATCGCCGATATGTGCGAGATTGTACGGCCGCTGCCTCCCGCCAAGAAGCTCTATACGCCGAAAATTGAAAACAGCGCCGAGGATCTGAAAAAAATCGTTTATACCCGGACGAAGGAATTATACGGCTCAAACCCGCCCGAGCTCGTCACGAAACGCATCGAGGCGGAGCTGGGCGATATCCTGAACCGCGGCTACGACGTCATCTACATGAGCGCCCAAAAGCTCGTTTCCGACTCACTGGCGCACGGGTATCTCGTGGGCTCCCGCGGCAGCGTCGGCTCCTCTGTCGTGGCATATCTGTCCGGTATAACGGAGGTCAACGCCCTGCCCGCCCATTACCGCTGCTCAAAATGCGGAAACACCGATTTTGAAGCGGGTAAGGGTTACGGCTGCGGGGCCGACATGCCCGACGGCGTCTGCCCCGTCTGCGGAGAAAATTATCAAAAAGAGGGTTTCGACATTCCCTTCGAGACGTTTCTTGGTTTCGGCGGCGATAAGGTCCCCGATATCGACCTGAACTTCTCGGGAGAATATCAGGCCAACGCTCATAAATATACAAACGAGATGTTCGGGTCCGAGCATGTGTTCAGGGCAGGAACCATCGGTACTGTCGCCGAGAAAACGGCGTACGGCTATGTCAAAAAATATCTTGAAGGCCGGGGCAGGACGATTTCGAAGGCTGAGGAAAACCGCCTCGCGCAGGGCTGCGTCGGCGTCAAGCGCACGACGGGCCAGCATCCCGGCGGTCTTGTCGTTATCCCTCAGGATATGGAGATCACCGATTTCTGCCCGGCGCAGCACCCTGCGGACGACAGCGAAACGGGCATCATCACGACGCATTTCGAGTACCATTGCATGGAGGACAACTTATTAAAGCTGGATGAGCTTGGCCATGACGACCCCACGATGATCAAGATGCTGGAGGATCTCACCGGACTGAATGCGCGGGAGATATCCCTGGACGATCCCGAGACGATGGCCATCTTCAAATCCCCGGAACCGCTCGGCCTGGAGCGCGGCGACGCCATTATCGGCGAAACGGGTTCCATTGGCATCCCGGAATTCGGCACGGGTTTCACGCGGCAGATGCTCGTTGATACCCAGCCGGACAAGTTCGACACACTCGTCCGCCTTTCCGGCTTCTCCCACGGTACGGACGTGTGGCTGGGAAACGCCAAGGACATCATCATGAACGGCATCGCAACAATCGGCGAGACGATCGGCTGCCGCGACGATATTATGCTGTACCTGATCTCAAAGGGTATGGACGAGAAGCTGGCCTTCAAGATCATGGAGAGCGTCCGTAAGGGGAGAGGCCTCCCCGAGGGCTCGGAAGAGAAGATGATTGCCGCCGGCGTGCCGGAGTGGTACATCACCTCCTGTAAAAAAATCAAATACCTGTTCCCCAAGGCCCACGCCGTGGCGTACGTCATGATGGCTTTTCGCATCGCGTGGTTCAAGGTCCACGCGCCGCTGGCGTTCTACAGCGCGTACTTCTACCGCCGCAGCCAGAAGGACAGCTTCGACGCCGAGTTTATGATACGGGGCATTGACGTCGTCGCTTCAAAGATCCGCGAAATTAAAAGCAATCAAAATGCCACGGCCAAGGAGGAGGATCTCCTGACGACGCTCGAAGCCTGCTACGAATTTTACAAGCGTGGCTTCGAGTTTGCGGAGATCGATTTGTACAAGTCCGACGCCGTCAAATTCGTCATCACCGAGCAGGGCAGGCTGCGCCCCCCGTTTGTGGCCATCAGCGGCCTTGGCGCGACAGCAGCCTTTGACCTTGTCGAAAAACGTGTGGGCCGGCATTACGTCTCCATCGAGGAGCTGTCCATGAGCTGCCCGAAGGTCTCAAAAACCCACATCGGGCAAATGAAAATCCTCGGCGCCCTCGGGGCCCTGCCGGAGACAAGCCAGATGACGCTGTTCTAGTGGTTGCACATACGTCTTAAAACGAGAGGGTTTTGGCTCTATGTCAATAGTTGGGCCAGAGCAAAGTATAAGTATCCGGCAAGTGGTGCAAACTGCTTGCCGGATTTTCCAATCAAGCGGCCTAAACCGGAAGCTGGCTTTCTCCGGGGGAATTTAATTGAAATTACCAAAAACAACATAAAAAACTATTTACAAAAGATTGTTAATGGTTTAACATATGTATCATATGAGACAGTTATGGAGGCGTCGTTGTGGATATAAAAGACCTGAAGGCCGGTGAATGGGACCAGATATCGGGCTGCGCGCTGTTTCAGGGTGTCGGAGAACAGATCGTCTCACGTGCGTTGGAGGATGTGCGCTGCCGGCTTGTCGCGCTCAGCAGAGGCGACGTCGTTTTTGAGGTGTACGATTACAGGCACTGCCTGGGGGTTGTACTCGCCGGGTCAATTGCCGTCACAAAACCCACGGGCAGCCGATATGTGATGGCGGCGCTCGGGCGCGGCAGCCTTTTCGGTTCGGCCAATCTCTACGACGACGACACGGATGTGGTGACCGTTTTAACAGCGTCGTCAGACTGCCGAATTGTTTTTTTCCCAAAAGAACTTCTTGAAGCGCTCATGCGGGAAGCGCAGGCTGTTGCCCTAAACTACATCCGGTTTTTAACGGGCCGGGTGCGGTTTCTCAACGACAAAATCCAAGGGCTGGTGTCGGCGAGCGCGGAGGCGGCCTTAAAGCAGTATCTTTTGCAAAATGCCGCAGTCTCCGGTGAGAAATGTATCGTCCGCCCGTCCGGGAGCATCTCGTCGTTGGCTGAAGCACTCAATATCGGCAGAGCCTCCCTATACCGTGCGTTCCAAGCGCTCCAGCGGACGGGCGCTATTCGGAAAAACGGTAAGGAGATTGAAATCATTGACCTTGACGTATTGTCCGATTATGATGAAAGAAGGAGTATTATATGAAAAAAGCACTATCGTTGGCACTTGTCCTGGTTTTTATTCTCGCACTGACTTCCTGCGGTGGGAACGCGCCCGCCACATCCGGAGAACCGTCTGCCGTTATCTCTGCGGCGCCTTCCGCCGCGCCGTCCGTATCCGAAGTACCGGCGGAGACAGAAGCTGTGCGGTATGCAGTCAGCGCCGGATTTTTAAAGGGGCCGACGGGCATCGGCGCGTCGTACCTGATGGAGCAGAGTGAAAAGGGCGAAACAGCGCTTGATTATACATTCAAGGTCGAAGCCGACCCGACCACTATGACGAGCGAGATCATCGCCGGGAACATCGACATCGCCGCGGTACCGACAAACGTCGCCGCCGTCCTGTTTAACAAGACGAAGGGCAATGTTAAAATCGTCGCTATTAACACGCTGGGCGTCCTGAGTATACTCGAAAACGGCAGCAGTATCACGTCGATTTCCGACCTGGCGGGAAAAACAATCTACGCAACCGGCCAGGCGGCCAACCCCGAATATGTGCTGAACTACATCCTGCGCCAAAATGGCCTGGAGCCCGGGAAGGATGTCACCGTGGAGTATATGGACTCGGGCGAGCTGGCGACCAAGATGGCGTCCGGTATGCTTGATATCTGCATGCTCCCCGTACCGAACTCTACCAGTGTCCTCGTCAAAAACCCTGATGTTCGCGTCGCGCTGAGTCTCGGTGACGCATGGAAAGAGGTCGCCGGCGGCAGCGAGCTGACGCAGGGCTGCGTCGTCGTTCGCGCGGACCTTCCGAATGCCGACGCGATCGTCGAAAGCTTTCTGAAGGAGTACGAGACGTCCATTAAATATATGTCATCTGCTGAAAACCTCAATGGCGCGGCGGCGCTGGCGTTCAAGTACGGCATTGTTGCAAGCGAAGAAATCGCAAAAGCAGCCATACCCGATTGCAGCCTGACGTTCATCGCCGGGGCAACAGCAGTAAAAAACAGTATTTCCGGGTATTTCGACGTCATGTTCCAGGCCGATCCCAAATCGTTAGGGGGAGCGATTCCGGATGACACCTTCTATTTCGGTAACACGTAAATTCTTAAAGCTTGCCGCTGCCTTCTTGTTTTGGGGCCTTATCTGGCAGCTGGCGTCGTACGGCGTGGGCAAGGATCTTGTCCTGCCCTCGCCGATCCGCGTCGTTCAAGAGCTGTCGGAGCTTATCGTCACGGGGCCGTTCTGGCTGTCGGCCGGCCAATCGCTTTTCAACGTCTTCACCGGTTTCGCCGTCGGCGTCGCCGCCGGGACACTTCTGGCGTTTTTGACCGCTTTTGTCGGCGTCGCGGAAACGCTGCTGTCGCCGGCCATCCGCGTGGTGCGCGCAACGCCGGTGGCGTCCTTTATCATATTAGCCCTCTTGTGGCTCGGCAAGGCGGGCGTCCCGGCGTTTTCAGCGGCGCTGATGGTGACGCCCGTTGTCTGGCAGGCTGTTTTTGCCGCCCTCCGGGACACGGACAGAAATCTCCTTGAGATGGGACGGCTATACGGTTTCGGCAGGCTGAAGACGCTGAAGCTCATCTATATCCCCTCCATCCGCACCCAGTGGAGCGCCGCGTGCGCGACCTCCATGGGTTTGGCGTGGAAATCGGGTGTGGCTGCCGAGGTCATCACCCAGGCACGCCCCACCATCGGCGAGGCGCTGTACAGCGCGAAAATCTATCTGGAGACACCGGCGCTGTTTGCGTGGACGGCCGTCGTCATCTGCCTGAGCATGCTGTTGGAAAACGTATTAGCACGGATTTTTTTGAGCAAGCGCGGGAGGAAGCAAATATGATCACCGTTGAGTCGCTGCGCTTTGCCTACGGCGAGAAACAGATATTTGACGGACTGAGCCTCTCGCTGGGCCGGATCACCTGTATCACGGGGGCGTCCGGCTGCGGGAAGACGACGCTTTTGCGGCTCCTTGCAGGGCTTGTGAAACCCCAGGGCGGCGCGATCACGGGCGTGCCCGGCCGCGTGTCGATGGTGTTTCAGGAGGACCGGCTTCTGCCGTGGCGCACGGCGCTTGAAAACATCGCGGATGTGCTGATGCCGGACGAGGCGGTTAAGGCCGAGGACTGGCTCCGGCTCGTAGAGCTATCAGGTCTGCGCGACAGCTACCCGGACGGCATGTCCGGCGGGCAGAAGCGCCGTATCGCACTGGCCAGGGCCTTAGCTTACGGCAGCGAAAGCCCTGCGGGGGGAAGCCTCTTAGTTCTCGATGAACCCTTCAAGGGCTTTGACCCGGAGCTGACCGACAGAATGGCGTCCCTCATCCTGGCTCAGAATATTCCGATCATCGCGGCCCTCCACGCACCCGAGGAGATTGAACGCCTCGGCGGCGATATTGTCCGGCTCCAATGTTGAATTTATCAGAAACGTGCTCTGTTTTAGAGCGCGTTTCTTGTTAATACGCGAATATGGCGCGTCAATTGAGCCCCGGGTTAATAAATGCGGCAATACCGTTTCCGGCGCTTTAATGCAAATACCGCTCCCAACATATAACAGCAAGGCCATCCGTCAGCCGAAGCATAATATGACGCCATATACGAATAATCTAATTGATATGCAGATTATTCAAAAGATGGTGGATTTATGGCCGGAGCGCTAAAGAAAGCCGGGGGCTTTCTTCTTTATAAAGAACTTAAAAACGACGAGGGCGGCTTCGAGTTTGAATTCTGACGATCTGCCCGGCGGGAAACCTCTGTTTCC
>CAZJCH010000028.1:0-12893 GCA_964544005.1 uncultured Papillibacter sp. | reverse complement strand
CTGCCAGTTGCCGTTTTTTGTTGTTTCTTGGGCTATCTTAGTGCGACAGCCCCTTCCTACTCAATTAGTTTCTGGACGATCAAGCAGGAAAATTGTTCCTTAATCTGTCGGTTTCTTTACAAATATGATACAATAACGATGTATTTTGTCTTCATGCGAAATACCGCAGTTTTACACTGCGCGGGAGGGATTTGCCTTGATTAAAATACTTGTCGTTGAAGATGAAAAGCCCATCTCGAATTTGATCCGTCTAAGCCTGCACAAGGCCGGCTATACCTGCACCTGCGTCTATGACGGCATCGCGGCGGCGGACATCCTTGAAACCGAACGCTTTGACCTGATCCTTTTGGACATCATGCTGCCGGGCGTCGACGGCTTTGAGCTGATGGAGTTTATCCAGCCGCTGGAAATGCCCGTCATATTCCTGACAGCGAAGAACTCGGTGAACGACAAGGTCAGGGGCCTCAAGATGGGTGCTGACGACTATCTCGTCAAGCCCTTCGAAATCATTGAGCTGTTGGCGCGCGTCGAAACCGTTTTAAGGCGGTACCATAAGGTTGACAGCGTCCTCACACTGGACGGTCTTGTTATCGACACTCGGTCGATGACGGTTAAACGGGACGGGGAGGATATCTCCCTCACAAGAAAGGAATACGAGCTGCTCCTCCTTTTTCTCCGCAATCCGGGGACGGCGCTCTACCGCGAGACGATTTATGAGCGGGTCTGGGGCAGCGATTACATGGGAGACAGCCGGACGGTCGACCTCCACGTCCAGCGAATCCGGAAGAAGGTCGGGTGGGAGGACAGGCTCCAAGCCGTCTACAAGGTCGGCTACAGGCTGGAAGCCAAGAATTAGACTGTTTACGCGCGATACCGCGAAGGGGGAGTCACTATTCGGTTCGGTACAAAAATAACGCTGGGATTCGTTGTTCTCCTCTCGCTGACCTTTGGCTTCGGCGGGAGCTTTCTCATTACCGCATCATTCAACGACGCCCTCAGCCGAACAACAGATGGGGCGCTGAACGCCCACAGGCTCCTCCTGTATACGCTGGCGGCCGTCAGCGGCAGCGCGGTAAACGACGGCGAGACTGTGGACGCGCTGGAGCAGCTGGACGCCCAGGGCGGCCAGAGCTGGGCTGCGCTGCGCTTGTCGGACGGCCGGACGACGCTGTACCGCAGCAAAAAAACATCGGTCCTGGACAGCGACATCTTGAAGGAAGTTGACGCGACGCATAGTGCCTCACGGATTGAGCAGACGGACACAGGCGAATATCTCCTGCTGATCGCCGGCCAATTTGAGACAAAAGGCGCGCTGCGTTACCTGGAGAGCGGATATGACATCAGCTCCGCCTTCGACGCCCGCCGATCCCAGGAGGACATCTACAGAAAGGCGTTCGCCGCCGTCGTCCTGCTCGGCGCTGCCGTATCCTGGCTCTTGTCCCGCTGGCTGACGCGCCCGCTTCAAAGGCTTTCCACCGTCACGCGGAAAATCGCCTCCGGCGACCTCACGTGCCGCGCCGACAGCGCCAGCAGGGATGAGGTCGGAACGCTGGCTTTAGACTTCAACTACATGACGGACCGGCTTGAGGAAAACATCAAAGAGCTTAAGGACACCATGCAGCGGCAGGAGGCGTTTATGGGTTATTTTGCCCACGAGCTTAAAACGCCCATGACCTCCATCATCGGCTATGCCGACCTGCTGCGCAGTCATGAGCTGTCGCCAAACGACCGTCGGGAGGCGGCCAATTACGTTTTCTCGGAGGGGCGGCGGCTTGAGCTTTTATCCCTCAAGCTCCTGGACCTGATCGTCATGAAAAAAAGGGACCTGACGCTCGTTCCCATGAGCATCAAGCGCATCATTGCCGAGGTGGCGCGCCTATTAAAGCCGATCATCGTCAAGAGCGGCATCACCGTTCGGCACCAGTGCGACGACGGCCTGTCCCTGCTGGAGCCGGATCTTGTCAAATCGCTGCTTATAAACCTTGCCGACAACGCGCGGAAAGCGCTGGACACCGGCGGGCAAATCCTGATCGAATCCAAAACACTGCCCGACGGCTGCGTCATCCGTGTGGCGGATAACGGCAGGGGCATCCCCGAATCGGAGCTTGCGCGGATAACGGACGCATTTTACAGGGTGGATAAATCGCGCTCGCGCGCCCAGGGCGGCGTCGGCCTCGGCCTTTCCCTCTGCAATGAAATCGTCGCGCTGCATAACGGCGTCATGTCATTTGAAAGCGTCGTCGGCAAGGGGACGATCGTCACCGTGGAGCTGAAAGGAGGCGCTGTACAGTGAAACGCTTTATGATGCCAATTACAGTCGCGCTGACCGTCCTTATCCTGACGGGCGGCTTCTTTCTCCCGAGCATCGTCCTGCGGCTCGGGGACAGGCAGACAATCGGCCGGCTGACTGTCACCGACGGCAGCGGCGTCAGCTATGAGACGAAGTCCGAGCTTAAGATCATCGACCGCCTGAGAATGATGATGGGCGCCCGAAGCATAGACGTGGAAAAAGGCACATACATGGACGCCAACACGGCATATCAAAGCGCGCTTTCGGAGCTCGGCACATTTATCGACCAGGGCATTATTGAATTTGATGTACAAACCTGCCGTCTGAGCGCGTATGACGTTTCTTTTTTCATCGATTCCGCCGACCCGTCGAAAAGCATGATCGCCTGGGGCCTTTATATCCAGGACGAAACACATGACATCAACGTTGCCGTCGATGATGAAACGGGGATACTGCTGGCGCTGAACTACAGCATCAATAAGCTTGCTTACAAATGGGGAGCTGAGAAGCCCCCAACCATATCGGAAACAGTGTCCGGCGCCGGCACCGAAGAGGTGACAGTCGTTGATCTCATCGGCCAAACACTTGCTGATTACTATGAACTGACGCTCGTCGGCTCGGAGCCTCAAAAAAGCGATTACCTCGTCCGTTTCACATACGAGCTCACCGACGGTCAGGAGAGCGTTTATCTGCACGTGTCGATAACCGGCATGGGCTTCCTGGTGCACGTTTGAAATGAAGCTGTTCCATGACATAACAGATATATAATGGGGGATTTGCATGAGTGGATTTTTAGATTTTATTCTTGATACTGTTTTTGTATTTGCCCTAACCTCCAAACCCTCAAACTCAAAACCAATAGAGAGAACATGGAAAGGCTTTGTCTCAATGATTAGCTTTTCCCTGCTGTGCATGGCGGCGATGTATGGAATCATCGCAATCTTGGTTTTTCGGTACTACTTACAAGGGATCGTGGTAATTCTCGCTTCGATACTATTGCTATTTCTATGGTATCGTATTTATAGAAGGTTTTTTAAGAAAAGATAAGATGGTGCTGTGATATAGCTTGGAGGAATTGCTTGTTCTGAGCTTTCACGCCGGACCTTCATTTGACGCCGATTCAATAAAAGGCGAATACATCATCAGCGCGTGGTTTTCCGTTATAAATTCTTCCCCGATGAGATTGTCCGCCGTGTCTATGACCCGGCGGTACAGCGCGTTATGGCGGCTGAAGCCGCCCCAGTACTCGCCGGCCATATGATGGTATTTTTCAACGATCTCATAACGGTACGCCGCCGGCTGATCCGACAGCCATTCACCCTCGAGGTCCGCCGTTCTGACGCGGATCCGCAGCTGAAAAGCCTGTTCTGTCACATTCATAATCATCAGATCGCCGTAAGGATAAAAGCAGGTGGCGCCGCTGCCGAAGGGCTGTGTCCGCGATACATCGGGAAAAACGTCGTACCCGTGCCGGTGGCGCTCCGTCACTATAAGCGGCGTATGCAGCGTCATCCAGTAGATGAGGTTCGACAGCTGGCAAAGCCCGCCGCCGCAGCCCGGCACGACTTTTCCGTATTTTAAGGTAATGCCGTCAAGGTAACCCTTCTTGTATGTCGGCTTGCCGACGAGCCTCCAAAAGCTGAGCGTTTCGCCGGGATGAACGACGATACCGTTCAGCTTTTCGGCCGCAAGGCGCAGATTGACGGTTTTATTATGCTGATACTGCATGTCGACATCCCTTAGCTGCCGGAGCATGACGGTCGCGTGGCTGAAAATCAGATGCGGCAGCGGCTCTTCCTTAAGCGCTTTGGCATACTGTCCGTTCCGCGTCAGCCATGACAGATACCTCACGCCGCTGTGAAACGCCGTCGCCGCCTTTATACGCAGCCTTGACCGCATGATGGGCTTTGTGATAGGCTTTGTGACCATTGCAATACCTCCCGGCGCTGTAATTGACTGCCTCTTAAACGCGTATCGCCATAATACCGGCTCGGGACGGCTTTTTTGTGATGGATTATCCGGTCTTACGCCACCGTTTACGCCTCGGAATCTGATATCGGCGGCTCGTTTTCCGGCTGCCCGAGGCGAACGATCTTCATGGGCGCGCCCTTGAAGAAGAAGGAGGCGACGATACCGGCGATGGCGATGACGGCGCAGAAGATGAAGACGCTCTGGATGCCCAAGGGGAGGACGTTTTTCGCGTTGGCTATTGCGTCCTGGACGACACCGGCCTGTTCCGGCGGCACCTGGGCGACGATGTCGCTGAGCGCCTCGGTGTTCATGATAATCTGCGGATCGCGTAAACCTTCCTGGATTTTTTCCGGTACGCCGGAGAGGTCAAGGGAGGCAAAGCCCCTTGCCATGGATGTCGTCATGATTGTGCCGTAGACCGCCGAGGCGACGGTGGAGCCGATGGAACGGAAAAACTGCGCCGCACCTGTGGCGGACGCCAGCTGTTCAATAGGAGCGGCGTTCTGGACATTCATGTTGGTGATCGGCATCGTGACGCCGACCCCCGCGCCGAAAATGACCATATAGATGATGACCGAGGCATAAGAGCTGCCGCTGTTCATGGTGGACAGCAGGATCGCACCGACTGCTCCGAAGAGGAAAGCCGCGACCATCATACGCCTGAAATAGGTGCTTTTATCCGTGGCGAAGACGCCGACAATATTGGAAGTAATCGTGAGCGCGATGGTCATCGGGATGGTTACGGCGCCGGACGCCGTCGCGCTTGCCCCCAGGACGCCCTGAACAAAATATGGGATGTAGACGATAGCGCCGAACAAGACCGCGTTTGAGAAAAAGGCCCCTAAGAGCGTGATCCAAACGGCGCGGTCACGAAAGAAGGTCATCGGAACGATGGGATTTTGCGCCTTTGTTTCGACACGCACAAAAATGATAAGCATGACAGCGGATAATAAAAGCATGCCAATGATCTGCCAGGAGCCCCAGGCGTATGCTGCGCCTGCGAGGCTGAATGCCAGCAGCATCGGCACCAGCGCCAAAACGATGAAGACCGTACCGGGAAGGTCGATCCTGACCTTGCGCCCCTCTGTTTTGAAATTCGGCATAAAAAGAACGACCAGCAAAACGGCAACGGCGCCGATGGGGACGTTGATATAAAAAATCCAGCGCCAGCTGAGATAATCCGTGATGATACCACCCAGGAGCGGTCCGGCAATACTTGAAATACCATAGACCGACGTGACGATGCCCATATATTTGCCCCTGAGCTGGGGAGGGAAGAGGTCAGCCACGATCGTAAAGACGCTCGTCGTCAGTATGCCGCCGCCAATGCCCTGCAGGCCGCGGAACAATATGAGCCACGTCATGCTCCGGGACAAGCCGCAGAAAACCGAGCCGGCCAGGAAGATAAAAATACCGATGAGAAAAATCGGCTTCCGGCCGAAGAGATCGGCCAGGCCTCCCGATATGGGGATTATGACGGTGGAGCAGAGCATATAGATCGTAAACGGCCAGGCATAAAGCGCCACACCCTCGAGCTCTTTCACGATCGTCTTCATCGCCGTACTGACGATGGTGGAATCAAGGGCGGCGAGTAAAAGGCTTGCCATCAGTGCGATGATAATTAATACGAGCCGCGACCCCCGTACGGTTTCCTGTCGTTCCAAATCCGCTTCTCCTTAATACACAGGCTGTTCTTAGATCGGATTATATCATAATCGGATACATGTTTCCTCAAATCAGGATGCCCTAAGATGCACAAGGATTGGTCAGTATATTTATATATAAGTGCCAGTATGTGACCATATTGAACAGACGTTTATTTTTTATCCTCTTGTCTGCGGCCTCCATATGTTATATATAATATATAGTAAGTAACGGAAGGATTGGCTCATGATGAAAAATACGGTGATGCTCCCCCTGGAGGCTCAGTTCGGTGACTTCAAGGCTTATTTCAACGTGGCGGCAGTCCGGTATGACGGCGGCGTCGTGCTTGTCGATGTGGGCTTCCCCGGCTTTATGGGAAAGCTGGAGGAGGCGATGGCCAAAGAGGCAATGAAGCTCTCTGATGTTAATAAGACTATTGTTACCCATCATGACGGCGACCACATCGGCGGCCTGAAAGCGCTTTTGGACAAGTACCCGGGCATTGAGGTCATGAGCACTGCCGAACAGGCCCCCTTTATAACGGGAAAGGAAAAGCCCCTCCGGCTGCAGCTGGCTGAGAAAAGGTACGCCGTCTGCGTCGACCAGGAGGAGAAAAAAGCGCTCGAAGAGGATATGAAGCGGCTTGAAAGCTTGGAGACGATCGATGAGGTAACCGTTGTAAAACACAGGCAGGTACTTCCCGAGTGCGGCGTTGAGATTCTGGAGATCAGCGGTCACATGCCGGGCCATCTCTGCGTCTACGTCCCCGCGGACAAATGCCTCATCACAGGGGACGCGCTCACCGCACGTGACGGCGCGCTCTGTCCGCCCGATCCGAATTTCACGCTTGATATGAAAACGGCGATCGAGTCTCTGGAGAAGCTGCTTGACTACGATATCGAAAATGTCATCTGTTATCACGGCGGTTTTATCACGGGCGATATCAAGGCGCGCTTGCAGGAGATAATAAAAAACAATAAAGAAAAGTAAAACAAATGTATTTAACATACGTTTAAGCTGGAATTATTGCTCGGAGTGATATATATGCCGAAAAGCTGCGGCGGTATAATCAGCAGCAGGATAAATGCCGCGCTGGAAAAAAAGTATGGCCTTGACCCGATAAAAACAGGGCTGGTCACGGAACGTTTATATGTCGTCAACACAGATACCGCAAACTTTTATGTGTATCTTTGCGACGGCTGTATCGCCTGCTTTGACACGGGCTACAGGCCCCTGGTCATCAAGAGAGAGCTTAGAAGCCTCGGTATTAATCCCCACCAGATCACACATGTTTTTCTGACGCATGCGGATATCGACCATGTGGGCGGGCTAAGCCTCTTCAAAAAAGCCTCCATTTATCTATCTGCCGATGAGGAGCGGATGATCAAAGGGATAAGATCGCCCCGGAGCGCCATCCGCAGTCCGAGAATCCGGCGCGCCTATCATCTGCTGCATGACAACGATGTCGTCACCGTCGGCGAAACACACGTCAGGGCAATCACGACGCCGGGTCACACACCGGGCTCCATGGCCTATCTGCTTGACGGCACGTATCTGTTTATCGGAGACACCTGCAGGCTCAAGGACGGACAGGCCTACGCCGGGAAGCATTATACCATGGATTATGAGACGCAGAAGGAGTCCATCCGCAAGCTGGCCAAGCTCCAAAACGTCAGCTGGGCCTTCACAGGCCACAGCGGATACACCGATGATTTCGACAAAGCGTTTGATTATTGGAGATAAAACAGGTGCTCAGTGACAGCAAGTGGTTTTGACAGCTAGTGCCGGCGGCTTTGCGTTTTATCCGGGTTTTCACAAATTACATCAGACTGAAGATGAGCCCGCCCACGAGTCCCGCGCCGAGTATAACGATTGAAGGGTTGAGCTTAACCTTCCGCAGTACAACAACAAATATAACCATGAGCCCGGCGACCACAAGGTTAATGCTCTTTATATCAAGAGATACGGTATTGCCGTTCCAGAGGGCATTGACTATAATCCCCAGCCCCGCCGCGGCGATCATCCCGACGACGGCAGGCTGAAGGCTTTTTAGTACGCCCTGCACATATTTGAGGTCTTTATATTTCTTGTACAGCACCGCCAGAATTAAGACGATAATACACGACGGCAGAATACTGCTGAAGGTGGCGACGACAGCCCCGCCGATTCCGGCGATCCGTATGCCCACAAAGGTGGCGGAATTGATGGCAATCGGCCCGGGCGTCATCTGCGATATGGTGATGATATCGGAAAACTCGCTCATCGTCAGCCAGCCGTAGTTATTGACAACCTGATTTTGAATCAGGGGTAAGGCGGCATAGCCGCCGCCAAAGCTGAAAAGCCCCACCTGAAAAAAAGCCCAAAACAGATTAAGATAAATCATTGTCCGCCCCCTTTCCGCACTTTTTTACGCACGAAAGCAGGCCGACCACCGCGCATACAAAAATGACGTAGATCACATTGACCTGAAATACTGCCACAGCGGTAAACGCGGCGACCATCAGAAGAATTGATACAATATTTTTGGATAGGACCGTTGTCCGGCCCATATCGATCACAACATCAATAATAACGGCGGAGACACCGGCCCGCATGCCGAGAAGAACGTTTGCGACAATCTCGTTGTGTATAAACGCGCTGTAGCCTACGGATATGACTGACATGATGATGAAGGGCGGCAAGACGGTTCCGAAAATGGCCACAAGGGCGCCGGGAAGCCCCGCCAGGTGGTATCCAAGCAGTACAGAGGTATTGACAGCCATCGCTCCGGGGGCGGATTGAGCGATCGCCGTACAGTGGAGCATGTGCTCCTCCCCAATCCAGCCCAGCTTGTCCACAAACTGCTTTCGCATCAAGGGCACAATGACATAGCCGCCCCCGATGGTAAAGGCACTGAGCTGAAAGGTATATAAAAATAGCTTTACATAAAACATCTTATTATGCTTCAAGAAATCGCCTCCCGCTGCGCACACTGTTTAGTATATACCGTGACGCACCGCAGACGCAATATTTTATCTGACAAGCTTGAGATCTAATTTTATTGGTTTGAGTACCGGAAGACCGATATCTAACGTTCGTTAAGGTAGAACTCAGCGGTCATTTTATGACCGCTGCTGTTCACTTCCCGTATTGTAAGCCGTCATCAGCTTGTTGTAGAGCTCCTCGCCGACGCACAGCTTGGCGTATTTGCACCATTTGACGCAGGACTGTATATCGTTGTAGACGACATACCCGCATTTGTCACAGGCCATCTCCGTATCGATTGAGAAAAGCTCGATCTCATTACCGCATTGCGGGCAGATTTTAATTTCCAGCGTCGGGGTTTTCAGGTTATCCGTTCCGTGACACCCTCCAAGCATAAGACTCGCCTCCTTAATGATTTTATTATAATAGAAGGCGTCAGGAAAGTATGTTGTAATAACAACATCAACAATCTCATAGGCGTCACAAAAATAAAGGTGGCAAATTACCTTCCCGCTATCATCATCGCGCCGTTCATCGTATGGCTTATATCGCTATTCCGGTGAATGCTGGTAAAAAACGATGCGATGTGATACTATTAATATATTGAAGAAGCGGAAGAGAAAAGCCGCCGTTTCACCTGTCTTTAATCATGGAGGTTATAAACATGGATGTTATGGAAGCAATCAAAACAAGGCGCAGTGTCAGAAAGTACAGCAACCGGCCGGTGGAAGAAGAAAAGCTATGTCAGGTCCTGGAGGCTGCGCGTCTTTCGCCCTCGTCGCAGAACGGTCAGAACTGGCATTTTATCGTCGTCAGAGACAAGGAAAAAATCAAGCAGCTGATGGACGCGGCCGACGGGCAGCCCCATGTGGGCGAGGCGCCCTGCGCCATCGTTGCCTGCGGCACGAAGCGCCGCAATATGGACTGCGGTCAGCCCGCCGACACGATCGATTGTGCGATTGCCATGTCGTATATGCTCCTGGAGGCGCATGTTCTGGGCCTTGGCACCTGCTGGCTCGGCCATTTTTACGCAGATAAGGTCAAAAAAGCGCTCAAAATACCGGAGGATGTGAGCGTTGTCGCCTTCACGCCCCTGGGCTACCCCGCAGAGGAGCCCGTACCCCGTCCGAGAAAAGCATTAAAAGAAATTGTCAGCTACGATAAATACTGACGCAGCCACTGTGCCGTAAAGGTCTTTGAAAGCCGCCGCAGGCAACTGCGGCGGCTTTTCATATCCATCTTGAAATCCTAAAGAACTAAGAGTATGATAATCGTACTAAGAGTACGCTGATAAATGGGGAAGATAGGATGGAGCTGAGCAAACGCGAAAAGCTGGCAGAATTCAACCGCGTCAATATACTGAGCGCGGCTCGTGTTCTTTTTGAGGAAAACGGAATCCGGCAGACGACGATGGACGATATCGCAGCGAAAGCCGGCTGCAGCAAATCCACAGTTTATGTTTATTTCAGAAGCAAGGTCGAGATATATCAGCATATCCTTTTCGAGCGCATGGTCATGCTGCGGGACAGGTTTAAGACGGCGCTCAGGAAAAAAACAGGCTTTGACGAGAGCTTCTTTGCAGTATGCCGTGTTTTAACGGATTTCCAGCGTGAGTTTCCGATGTATTTTTCCAGCATTATGGGCGATATCAGCGTGGATGAGGAAGAATTCGAGAAAACCCCTATATTGCGGGAGGTCTATGTTGTCAGCGAGGACTTGAACGTGATCCTGTCCGAAATGCTCATGGCAGGGATGGAATCAGGGCGTCTTCGGCACGATTTAGATCTCATTGCCACGATATTTACCTTGTGGGCAGCCTTAGGCGGAATCATAAAAATGGCCGAACAAAAAGAGAGATATTTCCGGGAAAAGCTGCGCTTGTCAAAACGGAAATATCTCGATTACAGCTTTAAAATGCTGCTCTATGCGATGAAAGCGTAAATCAGCCAGGCAGACACGAGGTCTGCCCCAACATTCGTAAATTTGAATGGTTTATGCTATTCGTTCAGCCATTGGCCCATCGTTTCCGCCTGTTTCATGACATCCGCCTGGCACAGCACCTGCTCCGGCGCGTGCGTGCCGCCGGCAACGAGGATTTTGTAGTCTCCAAAGCTCATAAACTGCATGTTTCTGCCCACGTGCTCGAAGTAATGGCGGAACATATCCGTGTCCTTTTGCCCCTGCGTGAAGAGCAGCAGCACCTTTTTGCCCGGCTTCAAAGCGGACGTATGGCCGGGCCGGAGGAACGCGAAGAGCCTGTCGACAGCCGTTTTGAGCTGCGAGCTCATGGACCACATGTAGACGGGCGAGGCGAGTATGATCCCGTCAGCCTCCGCAATGGCGTCATAAACAGGCTGCATGTCGTCCATCTGGACGCAGCGGCCCGTCTCGGCGCATTTGAAGCAGCCCTGGCAGCCCTTCATATTCATGGCATTTAAGTAGTACGATTTAACAGCCGTGCCCGCCGCTTCGGCCGATTTGACGACAGCGCTGGCCAACGCCGAGGTACAGCCGTTCTCATGGGGGCTCCCGTTTAGCAAAACGATTTTTTTCATGACAGCTTTCACCTTTTCACAACGAAATCTTTCAAAGCCCGGCATAACCGGTTATAATGGAGCTTAATTCAGCTTTAAAAGCATTATAACACGCACACAGGACTTCTGCAGCACATGTTTTATTGTCGGAAAACAAACCCCGACGGCGCTGCGTAAAGTGTGAGTCAAATTATGTAAACGGAGACATAATGTTTTCAGAGCAGCTTGTACCATAGAAACAGATTGATCGATACGGGAGATGTCCATGGGTAACTTTATCATCAGGCCGGCCGTCATCGGGGACGTGAGGCTGATACTGGCATTTATCAGGGAGCTGGCGGCATACGAACACCTGTCCGACCAGGTGACGGCCACGGAGGATATCCTGACCGAATGGATATTTGAGCGGCAGAAGGCCGAGGTCCTCATCGGCGAGCTGGACGGAAAGCCTGTCGGCTACGCGCTGTTTTTCTATAACTTCTCGACCTTTTTAGGCCGCGCGGGGATCTATATTGAGGACATATTTATCCGTCCGGCGTATCGCAATAAAGGCTACGGCAAAGCGTTTTTCAAGCATATCGCCGGCCTGTGCGCCGCCCGCGGCTGCGGAAGGCTCGAATGGGCCTGCCTCGACTGGAACAAGCCCAGTATCGATTTTTATCTCTCCCTGGGTGCGCGCTCAATGGATGATTGGACAATTTACAGGCTCGGCGGGGAAGAGATCAGGAAGCTGGCCGAGGGATAAATAATGACCGGCGGACGATATAATATCGCCCGCCGTGATATTTTAAGTAACGCAACAAGAACGAACCGAAAAAGCTCCCATTTGACACAGAGAATACAAACCGGCCGTTTATACTCGGTACGGAAAAGAGGCGGTACGATGGATTATAGAATCCTGATTGTTGAGGACGAACCGAAAATACGCGAAATACTGTGCGACTATTTTCGCAGCAAGGGCGATATACCTGTGGAGGCATCGAGCGGCACACAGGCGCTGACGCTTTCGGAGGATGAGGAATTCGACGCGGTTTTGCTGGACATCATGATGCCCGGGCTGGACGGCTTCAGCGTATGCCGAGCTCTGCGGAAAAACAGCGATATACCCGTCCTGTTTCTCACCGCGCTGTCCGACGAGGAGGATAAGCTCCACGGCTATGAGCTGGGGGCCGACGATTATGTGACAAAGCCCTTTACCATGTCGGTCCTGTACGCAAAAACCGCCGCGCTCATCAAGCGCAACCGGGGCAATATGCTGATGGGGGACAGACTGGAGGCCGGAAAAATCTCTCTGGTGTTGTCGACCCATAAGGTATTCCTGAATAAAGCCGAAATCCGGCTGACGCCGAAGGAATACGCGCTCCTGTTCTGCCTGATGAAAAACAGGAACATGGTTCTGTCGCGGGAGCAGCTGCTGGTGAAATGCTGGGGCTATGATTATGACGGCGATGTCCGGGCGGTGGACACACATATAGGGCGCCTGCGGGAAA
>CAZJCH010000027.1:0-12904 GCA_964544005.1 uncultured Papillibacter sp. | reverse complement strand
CTTGCGGGTTTTTCATATGTTTGATGTCGTTGTGCATTTTGTATTGTCTGCACTCTCCGTTTTGTCTAATAAGTCTAATGAGTTCTCTGAAATTCCCATGGGTTGCGTTCTATTGCGTAATCATTGCTGAAGCTATTGCGTTCTATTGCGTAAAACAGCCTTACGAACAGCACATATTCCGTTATATACAACCCCGTAACCTTTATAGACGTCTCAAATCACTGGGCCGAGGACGCGGTCAATGACATGGGCCCCATGATGGTCGTCACCGGAATCGGCAACGGCATTTACGAGCCGGAAAGAAGCATCACAAGAGCCGAGGTGGCCGTCATGGTTCAGCGCCTGCTGCAGAAATCAGGACTGATTTAATTCTGAGTAATGCACACCGACAAAGAAAACAGGCCTTGTCGGTGCGCACTTTTGTATGGATAAAAGTAGTATATACATTTCATCTTGAGACGCTAAATCTACTTTCTAGCGCAACGCCGCCAGACTGTGACCCTCACCCTGAATTTCCATCGCTCATCCCTACCCTACCGAACCCAAATTCTGTCCGTCACAAATCAGACCTTAGCTAACTAATAAAAACCGAAAACAAGAGATACCGGGAGTGAGTAATCTTCTCCCGGTTCTTTTATACCGCAACTTCATTTTATCCCTGTTGCCATCTCTGAAAGCGCTGCTCACTGCAATAAAAATTATTACCTGCAGAAATTACTCTTATGTTGCTGGGGTAAACTCCGATATGTATAATAAGAAGAAAAGCTTACGAAAGGACTCGGCAATGAAGACAAGACCTCGGCTTATAAGCTTCATCAGTGTCGATTTCAAACAACCATACATTTATACCAGTACATGCGATTACCGTTAGACCGGCCTGTCAATAGGGTTATGTAGAGTTCTTCTACCGGCAGCGCCCTAAATATTCTTCGACCATTCCAAATACCTCATTCTAATAAACAGTTAAATAAAGACGCTTTTTTACATAAAACTGGTTTTTTCTGTGTCTATTTATGTTATAATTAATTAATAACTGCCAATCAGAACGCGGAGGTACTGAGTGAACAGCAAGCTTGAAGAACGGAAAAAATTCATCACGAACGTCATGTATTTCGTATTGGCCGCGGCACTCCTGTATTTTGCGGTCAAATATGTCGTGGCCTGGACCATGCCCTTTATTATCGGTTTTGTCGTTGCGCTGCTGCTCAGACCTCTGATTCGATTTCTGTCTGGTAAATGCCGAATCCCCCACAAGGTGGCCGTCATCATCCTGGCGATGCTGTTTTACGCGGTCGTCGGCTTCCTTCTTATTCTGATCGGTATCAAAATCGTTGCCATCCTCATAGACGGCTTCACCAGCCTTCCCAATATGTTTGAACAATATATCCTGCCGCAAATCAACACCCTCTTTGAAAACCTGGAGGAACTGACGGCCAGGCTCGACCCGAATATGGCCCGGATCGTTCAGGATATGACGACGTCCTTCTCTCAATCTGCCGGCACCGTTGTGACGGGCATCTCCTCCGAGGTCCTCAAATTCCTCTCCTCCACTGTCATATCACTGCCTGGTATCCTGCTGTCATTGCTGCTTTCGGTTATCTCTTCCATCTTTTTTGCCATGGACTACAAAAAAATAACAGTATCTCTGCTAAAGCT
This sequence comes from uncultured Papillibacter sp., assembly GCA_964544005.1. GTDB lineage: Bacteria > Bacillota > Clostridia > Oscillospirales > Oscillospiraceae > Sporobacter. The sequence continues at coordinate 11,248 of CAZJCH010000027.1, read as the reverse complement.
GCTGCCGGAAAAAATGCGGTCCAACATATTGCGGCTGAAAAAACTTGCCGCCGATATCGGTTTGAAATATGTCAAAGCCTACGCCATTCTTGTTACAGTCACATTTATCGAGCTCTCTGTCGGCCTGCTGATCATCGGTATCGACAATGCCATCATAATCGCCGCGATTATCGCTTTTATAGACCTTCTCCCGGTGCTTGGCACGGGCGCTGTTGTCATCCCGTGGATTATCGTTGAACTCATAAAAGGTGACGTCACCTTAGCCATCGGACTCGCCGTACTCTACGCCGTCATCACAATTGTCCGCAATATTTTGGAACCTAAAATTGTCGGCCGCCAGATCGGCGTTCATCCTCTCGCCATGCTCATCAGCATGTATGTGGGTCTTCAGGTTTTTGGTTTTATCGGGATCTTTGTTCTCCCGATCGTACTTGTTATTGTCAAGGGCTTTTATGACAGTAAAAATGCAGCGCCCGAACAAGCTTTTAATTAAGCGTCAAAAGCACAGATAAAGCCCGCTGTTAAGTGACGGCGGGCTTTTTTATTCTGTCACTGCTTTGGGTACCCGAGATGAAGCGTATTGACGATAAAGCTCTGGATGCCCTTAATCGGGCTCGGCAGCGTTACCCCTGCCGTATACAGGACGGATAGCGTTGTGATAAAAACATAAAAGCCTGCCAGAACCGTCACCTCGTACCACTTTTTTTCCTTAATGAGTTTCGGGAAATCCGATAATGCTAGCAGAATAAAAACGACAAATACAAGCGCGATCATACATATCCTCCTCAGTCTTCCGCAGCCTGCTGCTGCGGCGAATCGGCTTGAGTTGTGGCTGATTTCGTCTTTTTCGCCGCCGAAACGATCAGCGTCAGCAGCGGCAGCATCAAGAGAAAGAACGTCCCATATGTCGCGGCAACCCCGAACCACTGCTGATGCTCGCCGGAATTAACAAAAAAGATATTTGCGCAGACAATCGTCAGCGCCCCGATAATCAGCGTAAAAACTTTATCGGTTTTTATATTGAAAAGCTGTCCGACACCGGTAACGACAGCATACAGGAGTATGCTGACCTTAAAGAACAGCAGCGTGATCAGTAAAACGGCATTAATTATATCCATCCTTGTGAAGACATCTCCCACCTCGATCAGGCGTATTGTGTTAAACGTCGGGTTGGAGGTATACAGCGTGTACCCGCCCAAAACGGCGATACCGCGGGTAACCAGCAAGAGTGTGACCATCGCGCCGATCAGCAGCCCGCGCCGGAGCGCCTTGCCGATTGCCTCCGGCTTATCGACATGCTGCGCCATCATCAGAAAAACAAAGATCTCGGCATAAGGCAGCATGGTTAAAAGGTGTGCGCTCAGCAGTATATTTTTAAGCGGTACCGTGAAAACCGGAAGTAAATTTTGCAGCTGCATCTTGGGCACCAGCAGACAGGTAAGAGCGATCAGAAGTACAAGATAAATATAAAATATCAGCGCGCCGTACCGGGTCATCTTGTCGGCGCCTTTTTTAACGGCGTAGGCGCAGATGATCAGAAAAGCAATATAGATCATATTGAGCGGTGTCGTCGGCAGAACCATGCTGTGAACAAAGCTGCCCACATCCCGCGTATTAAATACCGTCAGAGTCAAAAAGAAGAATAGATAGACCGCCGACATGATTTTTCCGCCGGCCGTGCCGAATACTGCTTCATTGATCTCGAACAGGCTGATTCCAGGGTGGTTGCTGACAAGCTTTCCGTATATGGATATGATCATTACACTCACAACAGTCGCGAGGATAACGGCGATCCACGATTGATTTTTTGTATACGCATACATATTTTTTGTCAACAGGTTGGACGCGATAACTAAAAGCGCGGCGGAATACATCAGCTGCTTAACCGATATGCTTTTTTTCATGACGGTGCCTCCTGACATGACTCCGGCCTGTTATTCAATCTGCCCCGCAGCCATGAAACAATTAGTGTCAGCAGCGGCAGAAACAACAAGAAAAACGTCGAATAGGTGGCCGCGGCGGTCAGGTTCCATTCCACGTGCTCCGCCAGTAACGCAAAGCTTGCTTGAGCATACAAAACGATCAGTGCGCCGAAAATGAAGATCAGAGGACGATAGGATTCTGTTTCAAACAGACGGCCGACGCTGCTGACTGTCGCATAATAGACAACACTGACTTTAAAAAACAGCAGGCTGACTAAAATAACTGCATAGACGATCTCAAGCCGCGTGAGGATATCCCCGATGTCAATCATTCTTATCGATAAGAAAGTAGGCATTGCGAAAATGGAAGTATATTTCCCTAACACCGTTATATCACGCAACACGATCAACAAGAGAATTGCGGCACCGATACAGAGACCGCGTCTCATTGCCCGGCCGAACTCTTCAGGCTTCTGCATGGCGGGAATGAGCATCATAAAGGAAAGAATTTCGCAGAACGGGAGCATTGTGATCAGATAATTCTCCACCGGGAGCGTGAATACCGGCAGAAGATAATTGAGCTCCGTGACGTTCAACAGCAGTATCGCGTTAATCAGAATTGCCAATATCGAGAAGACAGCCACCAGAAACCCGTAGCGCGTCATGACAACCGGCCCTTTTCTCACTGCCATGGCGCATAAAATAACAAAGCTGACCAGAATCAAGGCAATGGGCGTATTCGGCAAAACCATGCCTTTAATGAAGTCTCCCAGATCACGGGTATTAAAATACGACAGCGACAGGAAGTAGAAAATATAAAAAATCGAAATGATTTTTCCCAGGACCTTACCGAAAACAACGGTTGTGATATCAATCAGGCTCAAACCGGGATACCGTTTTGAGAGCGCGGTATAGATGCCGATGATGCTGATACTCGCCATAAAACCGATCAGCACCGAAAACCATGAGTCGTTCTGCGCGAAGATATAAAGGTTGCTGGTCAGCAAGCTTGAAGCGATGATAAAAGCCGAAACGGCGTACATCAGCTGCCTGGCTGATATTGATTTTGACATAATGATCTATCCATTCGTTCAACAATCTCTATTGACTCCGGATGCGGCTATGGCTTTTATGCCCCTTCCGGAACAAGCGGTCTGTCCAAGCGCCCGACGCCGTCGGCTTTTACTTTGACTGCTATATTGACAGTGATGTTTTTATAGAGCGCGTCCCAGCTTTCCTGCATATCCTTCCACTGGTCGGGGTATTTCCTGTTGAGGTATTCCCCGAATCCGAAAACATCAGCGTTCAGCTCCTTTGATTTGGTGACAGCGCTCTCAATTTCGCCTTTAACGGCTGTTTCAGCAGCGCTCAGCATAGCGGACGCATTTTCCGGCGCTGCAAGATTCACCGTACCTGTTTGGTCGCCGAGACCTACCGTCAACTCGATGTCAACATTGAACACAGCCCTGCCGTCTGTATACAAGACGGGGGTCACTTTTGATTTAGCATTACGGATTTCAATCGTCGCCGGTGTCTCCATCACTCTCAGTTCCATCACGCCTGTTTTGACCTTGTCTTTAACGAAAAGGAGACCTCTTGTTTCATCCTCTCCGAATTCGCCTACCATGACGCTCTGCTTGAAGACGGCGCAGCCGGAGACGGACAGTCTGTCCTTCTCACCGTCACTCTTGATACTGATCATCGGTGCCACCGCCGCCGTCGTTTTGCTGACCATGGTGCTGACAAATTCAAACTCCGTGACGATTGGCGCGTGCGCCGTAATTTTTTGATCCTTTAAGATTTTAACAAGTTCCGTACTTGTCATCTTTTCAAATTCGGGCTTGATGTCCAGTACATCCTTCGCTTTTCCTTTTGCCACAAAAACATTGAGTGTCATACGGGCTTCTGGCGCCCGCGCGAAAAAATCCAGCGCATCCCGAACGCCGCTCTTTGCCAGCTCTTCTCCTATGACGATCACCTGGTTGTGCGCCACATAGATCATGCGGCTCATTTTATGCTGCATATCCCGGACAATAAAGTTTATATTTTGCCCCGTATTTGAAACATTGATAAAAGCCATCGACCCGCTGTCGCCTTCATTGGACTTGGAGCCGGACGCTGATTTGCCTGCGGGATTTGCCATCTGTACGGTGATCTCGGTTTCACCCTCCGTCTCCGCCTTGTCGATCGCAACGCCCATGACGATACCCATGGTATCGAGCTCGCGGCGGTCAAAGCAGCCGGAAAGGCACGCGATACAAGCCAGAACAACAACAATCCGCACGACGTATTTCTTAATCCGTTCCATCATTAGCTCGGAGTCTCCCCGCTGCCGCCCGTAGGCGGTATATCGTATTCTTTACGCTGCTCGTCGACGGCCATGCCCTTCGGCCGGCTGATCATCATCCACAGCGGTGCGCGGATAATGGCATCCTTCGAATCCTCGAGATCAAACGGAACGGTGGGTGAAAGGAACGGGTATCCGAAGGACTCCAGGGCGGACATGTGCACAAGCGCCCCCAGAAGCCCGAGTGTGATGCCGAAACCGCCGAACGTCGCGCTCAATATGAGCAATATATAGCGCAGAACCACGGCCGCATCATTCTGAGCGGGAACAAGGAAGCCGGACACAGCCGTAATGGCAACAACGATTACCATCGGCGCGCCGATGATACCGGCGGAGACTGCCGATTCACCGATGACGAGGGCGCCGACGATAGAGAGCGCCTGGCCGACAGGGCGCGGAAGCCGCAAGCCGGCCTCTCTTAATATTTCAAAAGTGACGATCATAATAAGCGATTCCACAAACGCCGGGAAGGGCACGCCCTCGCGGGCCTGAGCAAACGTAATCAGCAGGCTCGTCGGAATGAGCTCCTGATGGTAGGTCGTGACGGCGACATAAACCGCAGGCGCCAGTATGGTGATAAGGAAGCCGATGAGCCGGATCAGGCGCATCAAGGTGGCAAAATAAGGCCGGAAGTAATAATCCTCCGCCGCCTGAAAGCTTTCCACCAGGATAAACGGCGCCGTCAGGACGAACGGCGTGCCGTCAACGATGATCGCAATGCGCCCCTCGAGTATTTTCGCAGCGGCGACATCCGGCTTTTCTGTAAACCCGCACGTCGCGAAAATAGAACCGGGCGAATCCTCAATGAATTGCTCAATATAGCCCGTTTCAAGAATGGAATCCGTTTTAATGCCCTTCAGGCGTTTTTTAACCTCTTCGATCAGCTCAGGCTTCGCCACGCCGTTAATATAAGCGATGCTGACGTTCGTCCTTGTTTTTCTGCCGATGACCATCATTTCAAAGGTCAGCGCGGAGCTCTTGATCTTTCTTCTTATGAGCGCGGTATTCGTTCTCATATTCTCGATAAAGCTTTCCCGGGGTCCTCTGACGACAGCCTCGTTCAGGGGCTCCGAAATGCTGCGCTTCTCCCAGCCCTTGGAGCTCATGATGATCGCCTTGTCAGTGCCGTCGACAAATAAAACGACATCGCCAGCTAACGCGCCGTCCAGCGCGTCGGATATGCAGCCGACTTCCTTGATATCGTTGACGGTGATCATGGTTTTTTCAATGTGGCTGATTATGCTTTCCCTCTCGAGCTCCTCTTCCCCATGCTTTATTCCGAGAATAAGCGGTCTGATGACATTATCGTTGATGATTTTCGAGTTGGTAAGGCCGTCAATAAAAACAATAACCGCGTCTGCTCCGACATCGCCGCCGATATAAAACCGGCGGATGACGACGTCGCTGCTCTCCAACGTCTCGTTTTTGATCGTATTGACGACTTCGATAAGGTTCTTTGAAATTCTGTCGTCTTTTTCCGGCTTCGTTTTGTGCGGCTTTAGGTCTGCCTGCTTTTTTGCGTACCAATATCCTGCTTTTTTCAAAAGGAAGCTGAACATATTTTTACTCCAACGCTTGATATTTCCTTAGTAACTTCTATTAGTATTACATATTCCTGACAAAACATTGAAGCCAAGTATTAACAATAAGAGAAATGCATACAAAATAACAGCTCTCTTATTACCAAAATAGAGAGCTGTTACGTTTAAGTAAATAACATTTTTTACATTTTCGAGCTTATCTGGCATATTTCGCTTCTTAAAGTTGTTATAATTCCGTTATATTTTACATTATTTGGATGATTATTATGGAAATCAACAGACTTGTGTGTATCCAAAAAAGCTGTGAGCAGAAATGGTGCCGCTATTACCGGGACTGGCACAATATACCCGTTTTTATCACGAGCGACGGCGGAGACTCCCAAAGCGCTCTTTATAAGGACGGCACCAGTTTCTTTATTATCAGCGGCAGCTTTGCAAAAGAAACGAACGAAGCCTATATGCTCAACCGTCTTTGGCATGAAGTCGCGCATCTGTTTTTTCAGGACGCATGGAAACCTTGGGATATCCGCTTTGAATATCGTGCGGATCTCGTCGCGGCAGCAGCTACAAGCAGAAACCTGACTTTTGGCAGGCTTTTTGCAATTAAAAAAAATACTCAAGACCCTCAGGTGCGGGCGCTTATTGATAAAAGGCTTGAAAACCTTTACCAAACCGCAAATACATATACAAAGGAATCCGCCGTATATATGCTCGGCAGTCTGAAGCCCGTCACTGTTTTATAATCGAGTGTCTGTTTTTACAGTATACATATACACTTCATCAAAGACATTTATGTTTCAAGACATGACCGGGCGCGAAAGTCAGGTATTCGTCCAAAACCTTTTCTTCTTGCAAATTCGCGCAGTTCGATGCGTTAACCAGCGATGCGAATATCTCACGGGACGACTGTTCCTTAAAATTATTCTGCTCGGCTTTCGGCCGGGCATATTTTATTTTAGGCTTAAAGCTGCTTCCTGAAGCCGTTTTACCGCTATTTGCCTCATTCACTTGCAAAGCTCCGCGGCTTGAATTGCTGATACTGGAAAACACGACTTTCATCCTATCTGACTCCATACTGCTGCTTCCTTTCGTATTTATTATCTGGCTTTGTCCAAAATAATACGGATATCTTCTCTTATGGCCTCCTCGGATAAGAAACGGCTCTTGACGACAATTGTTTCGATCAGGTTGTCGAGCAGGTGAATCAGCGTCCTGATAATAACGATCCAATTGCCGACATCGCCGAGATACGGCATGATGCGCTGAAAGTGCCAGGGTATCAGTGTTTTTTCCCACTCGTCCATGACCTCGCGCAGCTCATCGTCACCATCGAACGACAGATTGACCTTGTGGCCCAGCCGGAATACCTTTTTGTCAAAGTCGCTGAGCTTGTTGAGTCTAAAGACATACTGCGTGTAAAACTCGATAACATCACTGTTATTGATTTGCTTTGCATGCCTGTCGAGGAGCTCAAAGTAATCTTTTTTTATGATTTCGTGAAAGAGCTCTTTTTTGCTGTTGAAATAATAATAGACCATCGGGAGTGAACAATTGACATCCTTAGCGATATTTCGAATCGTCGCCCCGTGGTAACCGTCATTGTTGAAATGGTCAACGGCAACTGCTTTGATTTTCGCCCTTAAATCGGATTCCATCCTTCATCCCCTCTTTATTTAACGTTCGATAGCATTCTACTTCAAAAAAATAAGAAATGCAAGTGTTTTTTTCATTTTTTTCTAATAAGTGCCAAAAAGCTCCCGAATGCGTTCGGGAGCTTTTACGATCTTACATTTTGAAACGTCGGTACAAGCACGCTGATTTTTCCCATCGCCGAGCCGTAGTCTTTGTCGTCGATCGATTGACACAGCTTATCGAATTCCTCTTCAAAGGTCACCGGCGGATTCTCGTTGTCTTTTATAACACAAATCCTTTCGATATCCGTTTTCACCGCTGCTTCCCTTTTTTTCCTTTTTTCAAGCCTGTTTTGTTCAGCCTGACTGATGCCGGTGATCACGATACTGATGTCTTTATGCGGCCGCAGGCCATTACGGAGTATTATGGATTGAGCGAGCTCGTATAGATTAACCGGTTCGCCGATGCCAAGCGTAAATATCTCGCCGCCGCCATCGGACATGCCGCCTGCCGTTAAGATAAGCCTTGCAGCCTCCGGCATCGTCATCAGGTAACACTCGACACTCTTATCTGAGACATATACCGGGCCGCCGGTTTGAATCTGCTTATTAAACAGCTGGATAATACTGCCGGCGTTGCCGGCGGCCGCCGGAAAGCGAACAGCAGAGAAGCGTGTGTCTCCCCACTCGTTGGCCCGCTGGATGAGCATTTCAGCCACGCGTTTTGACGCGCCCAGAATGCTTGTTGGTTTACAAGCCACATCGTCCGACAGCAGAACAAACCGATCCGCTCTGTGCTTAATCGCCATCTCAACCATGTAGAGCGTACCCATCACATTGTTTTTCAGCGCTTCGTTCGGGTTGCGCTCCGTTATTGGTACATTCCTGTAGGAAGCCGCGTGGAATACAATCTGCGGCCTGTAGAGATCAAAAACCTCCCTCAGGCGCGCCCTGTCCTGAATCGATCCAATACAGGTTTTAAACCGCGTTTTCGGATACCTCAGGCTCAGCTCCGTTTCAGTTTCGTACAGCTTGCTCTCGTTTTGATCGAATATCACGACGAGCTTTGCGTTCTGCCGGAGAATCTGGCTGCACAGCTCGAATCCGATCGCACCGGCCCCGCCCGCGACGAGGACCGTACTGTCCGCCAAATAAGCGCCGGGGCTCATCAAATCAGTTGAAGCCGTCTCACGTCCTAAAAGCTCCTCAACCCCGATATTGCCAGCTCCAAGTCCATACGGCACTTTTCTTTCGGACGGCTTTTTTTTACCGCCGGCAGCCCTTCCCAGAGCCAGCCTCGCGTACAGTGCCAATCTGTAAGCCCCCTGGAAAAACATGGAGTAGACCATGAGATTGATCAGAATACCAATATTCAGACGGCGGCTGTCGATCAGCAGCAGAAATAAAGCCGTTACGCCCAATGATAGGACAAGCGCTCCGATTGAAAGAAGCATGCTGGACGCAATATTTTCGGATATCGTTTCCCGATACGCTTTCATTGCAGCGCTGACGAGCAGCAATGTGACAAGTAGCACGGGGATAACAGCTTGCTGGCCTGCGGACGAAATTGAGACGCCGGGATGATCGAGTAGTGCGTAAAGCAAGCCGCCCGCTATGATGCTGAGTGAATCCGCGCCAAAGGTCAGTGCTTTTCTCAAAACGTCATTTTTAATCGTATCATCCTCACCTCACTTTCGTGATTTAAGCACGAGGATAAATGCGTATAGCTCGTTTTATTCCGCCTTCTTCAGAAGCTGAAGAACCTTCTTGTAGGTCATGGCTTCCTCCTCGAGCTCCGCGATCTTCGTGATTATCACCTGGATGTCGTTATCCGATATATCCGGGTGATTTGAGCGCGATTTTCTGATCCATCTGTAGAACGTCGATCTGGGGACGCTGTACTCCGCGCAAATATGATCGATGCTTCTTCCTTCACTGTAAAGTTCAACCATTTGTTTTCTGAAAGCTTCTTTAGACATATCAGATTTCCTTTCTATAAGTTTCTTTTTTGACTTATTCGAGCTGTTCATTTCAACAAAAAAACCCCCTTCACCGAAACTCGGGAAGGAGGCATGTATGCTAATCCTTCAAGTTCGGCAACCGGCTGTCATAGATCGCGGAGTGTTCCGCTTTCCGTAGACCCTTGGCTTTGCGTCCCCGTTTTTCAACGGGTTTGCCATTTATCGTTTGAATATATCTATACTTGTATAGTGAAATTAACACATTCTCATATGATTGTCAAGCACTTTTCTCACATTATTCTCATTATTATGATCTATTTCTACTTTATTTCATGTTTTTGGCTATTTCAACAAAAAGCTACGGTATCATTTTATCAGTTTTTATCACAGACAGGCAGCTTACCGGACGTCTCAAGTGTGTCTGCAACATCCTTCAGTCCGAAACGCTCGAAAATGTCGCGGGTCGGCCAGCCTGTTTTTTTGTCCCAGCCGCGCTTGTCGTAGTACAGGTCGACGAGGTCGTTCCAATCCTCCCAGGTGACTGTCTCGCCCCAGGGGTCGGGATACTGCATCGTCGGGAAAACGGCGCCCACTTCCATTTCCCTGTCGCGCCCGAAGTTACGTATTAGAATGGCGCGGAACAGGAGCCTCGAGCGCTCCGCCGCCTCGTCAAGCTCTCCTTCTGTCATGGGGATACCTGTAGCAGCAGTGAAAGCCTCCGCTTCCATCTCCGGCCAGAAGAGGTCCGGCGACTGCCACTCGCAGGAGGTGACGGAATCCTTGAGCTCGGCCTTGTTCTGGTTCATGATGACGCCCTCCACGAGCACCGGGCTGTGGCAAGGGTCGTCCTTGAACTGGAGGTATTCCTCGAATTTCTGATGATGGTGCTCGACTGTCTGGCAATCCCGCGTCGACGTCATAAGCTCCAGCGAGGTCGCGAGCCAGCCGGGCTTCGGGATCGAGCCCTCAAAGCCTCTCCCCTGCCAGTGATAGCTGTGGCCCCAGGCTGTCTCCAGACTGACGGGGATGTCGAGCTGCTTGCCGGGAATGACCTGCGAAAAACGGCCTTTATAAATCGTATCGCCGAACTTCTCCTTGCCCAGCGTCCGGATGGCACGCGCCATGCCCTCGGCAAAAATCGGACCGTACTTCCCTTTCCTGTAGGTGATCATATCGAGGAAGTATTTGACGAATTCCTCACTCTCGACGTCCACCTCCATGCCGAAGTCAAGGTCGTCCAGAAGGCCTTCCTTTTTTGCCATGGAAAGCCACGTCATAAACCAGACAATGACATCCCATTTGTCGATGCCGTACTCGTTGCACATGTCCATCATGACGCTGCCCTTGTCAAAGTCCGGCTTCCAATAATTCACCGTGTCTCCCGGCACCTTGTCGAACAGCTGCGGCATATGCGGGTCGGACATGTCGATCTCCGGCATTTCGCAGCTGAGCATCTTGCAGGGCAGGAAGTGGTTCTGCGCCGTCTCGAAGCTCATGATGGGCGTCCAGCTGCAGTCCTGCTGAAAGCCGTAGGCAAAAATGCCGACACATTTTTCGACCTGATTGATCCGCTCGCTCCCAAACGCCGATTTCATGTTCATCATGAGCCGGCAGCAGTGCTGGTTGCAGCCGTGGCTGCAGGCCACCTGTCCCCGGAGCCAGCCGCCCTCGACGGGGATTTTATTCTGATCCATGCCATGGTCTTCTTCACGGATCACCGGGCTCGGGCGCATATAGGGCTCGCCCATCTTTTTGCGGAGCTCAAAGAGCTTTTGTATATCGGCGGGATAGACGGCGCCGGTGCCGCGGATTGTGATCGCCTTGAGATTTTTCGAGCCGATGACGG
>CAZJCH010000026.1:7955-12908 GCA_964544005.1 uncultured Papillibacter sp. | reverse complement strand
TCCCATTACACGTTTCAATCGGGGGGAAGCAAGCAAAATTTTTGATGAGGTAAGCGCCAGAGGGGTGAAGGTTGTTCTTAAGAACAACATGCCGGCTTGTGTTCTCGTTCAACCTGAACGATATGAAGAAATGGTCGAGGCACTGGAGGATTACGCGCTTTATTTTGAAGCCGAGCGCCGCGTAAGAGAAGCTGAGTTCTGTCAGACGATACCGTCCGAAACCGTCATGGAGCGCCTTGGCGTGAGCAGGGAGGAGCTTCAGGGTATCGAGGTGGATATCGAATGAGCATGTGGCGGATCGAGTATATCAAAGCGGCAGAAAAGGACTTGCTTGCCCTTGATCGCTCGCAGCAGCTGCAGGTATTAAAGGCAATAGAGAAAGTTTCGTCGAACCCTTTGCCCACAAGAGAAGGAGGATTCGGCAAGCCACTGGGCAGCCATAGCGGTAATAACTTGACTGGGTATCTTAAAATTAAGCTGCTAAAGCCTGGCCTAAGGGTGGTCTATAAGGTGGTCCGCGAAGGCTCTGTTATGAAAATTATTGTGATCTCCATACGCGACGATGAAACCGTTTATAAGATGGCAAAGGAACGGACAACTTAGCGGCTCGCGCGCTTACCCCCTCAAACAATCCAAAAAATGCAGGATCTCATAGGAAAAGATGAGGTGCATCCGGAGCTTTTGGTTGGTTAAGTCGACGTTTATGATCTCGGCGATTTTGCTGAGCCTGTAGATGAGCGTGCTGCGGTGGATGTTGAGCTGCTTGGCGGTGACAAGCAGGCTTTTTTCATTGAGCAGATAGGTGTAGAGGCAGTAAAAGTAGTTATTGCCGGTCTTCCTGTCGTGCGCGTGCAGCTTGACCGCCTCGAGATGGCAGAGCGTCGTGACGTTGAACGTCTGGTCGCAGATGCTGATCATATGGGGCATGATGTAGTTCTCGTAACGGAAGAGCCTTCTGCCCTTGTTCACCAGGCTCCCGATTTCGGTTGCTGCACCGGCCAGCTTGTACTGTTCGAAAAGATTCGAAAAATCCTTGAAGACCATGCTGACGCCGCATGAAAAATTACGATTCTCCAGAAAGGTGTCAAGCTCCCGGAAGGCTTCGTCCAGCATGTCCTGACAATACCGCGTATTGACGATGAGCACAAGGATATCGTCGATGGCGAGAAGGACGCTGCCGGAGAACATGTTTTTGATCAGCTCGCCGCTGTATTTGACCGTACCGCCTGCGATATCCTTCGGGTCGGGAAGAATTTTGAAGAGGTAGTAGTCGTCGTCGATCCGCCAGCCGAGCTGAGATAAATTATGTATGATAGAGCTGACTTCAAACGACGTGCCTTTGAGCATGTCGATCATGAACCGGTTTGCGTAACCTGCCTTGACGTAGCGGGAGTAATTCTCCTTGCTGACGGCTACCGTCAGCACCTCCCCGACATACTGCAGAAGACTCAGCTGATTTTCAGAGATTTCGCTGTAATACTGCCGGACGCCGACAGCGCCGATCTTTTCATTTTTATCGTAAATGACAACGCTCAAAAAAGGCGGTATTGAATCAAGCTGAACCATCTGTGCATTGAGCCCCAGCTGATCCAGCTTTTTCAGCGAATTGACGACGTCCACGCCGACAAAGCCTGTCGCTTGGAGATTCCGCCACTCAGGGTCGATCAGGTTCGAGCTGAAGGATATCAGCTTCTGCGCGGCGTCGATGATATAAACGGGGTTGTCGAAGAACCTGGTGCAGATATCGAGGATTGACTGGAGGTCTTTATCATGCAGAATCGCGTTCATCAGCTCATCATCTATCTGATTGAAAAAATCAAAGATATCCTGCACCTCGTTATGCGTATCCAGAACGCCGTCGCCGTCGATTTGTACTATATTGTATTTCTTTGCTTCGATCAGCGGCCGGACATCGCCCTTGCCGACACAGATCATATTATCGGGGAGGCCGGAATTGCACATGGATAGGATATCACCCGTTTTCCCGATATAGACAGCCCACCGGTCGAAGCGGGATGTCTTCGGCGTCAGCAGGCGGGCGCTTAAAAGCGCGCGCTCGTCATTCGACATGTATAGCCGCGTGTTCTTTTGGGTCATTTTTCCCAATATCATCGCTAGGCTGAGTTTCATGAAGCTGCCACCTCATCGTTTATTATTAGTATTATTCGTATTTATAGCAATTATCTAAAATAGACCGACAAAAACCCCAGTTTATATTTATAATACCAAATTATTGCCGGGAGGTCTTTATATTGAAAGCCTAAATGTGAGGAATTTTATCGTATAAATGCACAAATGTGAAATCAAGCCTCGCGTTATAGTACCGAACGTACCATTATTGCCGGATTATTTTTACCATTCAATACGATGACTGGACTGGCGCGATATGTTAAGTTAGTATTACGAGCATATCAATGTATGCAGATCCGGTACACGTTGCCTGAGGTGTATGAGTTTAACTATTTTGAAAGAAGGTAGAAAATGAAAAAGGCTAAGAGAGCAGCATCCCTATTCTTCGCTGTCCTGATGCTCGCCGTGCTGATCGCAGGTTGCGGAGCAACAAACGGCAGCACCACGTCGTCCCCACCCAGCGCTGCGGCATCACCGTCACCGAGCGAGGCAGCCCCCCCGAGCGAAAGCGCCGCTACTGTTTCGGAAGTACCTTCAGAAGGCACAAAAGACACAATAGGATACCTCACCGACAAATTTGATCATTTTTCAAGAGACAAGTTAAAAATCGCATACATTTGCAACGATATTTCCTGGGCATGGAACAAGGCCATATCCGACACACTTGAAAACCTCGCCGATGTTTTGAACTATGAGTATATCGCTTATTCCGCAAACGGCGACCAGAATAATTATATACTGCAGCTTCAAGTGCTTGCCGACCAGGGTGTGCAGGGCTTCATCACCGGTGTCGACAACGCCATTGCCCCCCGCGTTTTTGAATTGTGTACGGAGCTCAAGGTGCCGTTCATCGCCGAATCAACCCCGTTCCTGAATGAACAGGGCCAGGATATCTGGCTCAGCGTACAGCAGGATCAGTATAACAACGGTGCGATGTGCGTCGAGTGGCTGACCGCCAACTACAAAAATTACTGGGCAGATGAATTCGATACGAAGGATATTGGCCTTATTGTCCTGAACTTCTCCGTCATATCCGGAATCACCGAGCGTGAGCCCGGCTGTAAGGACGCGTTTCTGAAGGCGTTCCCGGAAGCGGCAGCCAACTATTACGTCGGCGACCTGGTCAGCATCGAAAACGGATTCTCAATGCAAGGCGGCAATACGATGACGTCATCGATTCTGGCAGCGCATCCGGAGGTCAAGAAATGGTTTGTCGTCGGCCTTGTGGACGACTGGTCCATGGGCGCCACCCGTGCCGTCGAGGCTATGGGCAAACAAGCCGACGTTCTCGTCACAAGCGTTCAGGCCGACGCCTTTATCAACGAGATGAAGACAGGAAATCTTGACAGTATCTATTGCGCGGCCTGTGCCGTCTCATCATCCGAATTCGCCGTCAATATGGCCTGCAACCTCGTCACGATTCTTGAGGGCAGGGCCACGGCCGAGACAATTTGGCCCGAGTGGATCGCCGATAACGGCAGCAAATATGCCAGCATGAAGATCAAGGGCAGCATGATCACAAAGGACACATACGAGGAATTCATCGAAACGCATACAGTCGAAGCCCTCGTCGCGGCGGCTAAAAACGGCTAAGCAACGGTTAATAAAACTGAAAAGAGAACCCGCTTCAAATAAGAAGTGGGTTCTCTTTTTTGGAAAATTTTCTTAATGATACTTGACATGGAAAATATCATTGCCAAAAAATGAAAACATGGTAAAATTAGTTTGGTTTACTTATAGATAAAGGTGTTATTACATCGGCTTATGACTGATAATAATGCAAGAGGCTATTTGATCGGTGCCTTTAATGACAAGAAACGCTGAGGAGAGTATCGGATGAACAAGAAAATTATGCTTCAGCTGATAATCGGTCTTCTTGTTACAGCGGTGGTTATTGCTTTTTCGGTCATAGCGCTGGGCGAGCTTAAAATGAAGATCGATTTACCGCCGAATATCAACTGGCTGTTCGTTATTCTTGCGGTTTTTATTTATATCTACTCCAACGTGGTGCGCGGTTACGCGTTTTCAAGAGGCATCGACCCCAAAATGGACGACATGACCGCGCTCGAGGTTGTCGGAATCGGTCATGCGCTCAATATGGTGCTGCCGCTGCATGCCGGCGAAGGCTTGAGGCTTGCATTTTTCCCAAAAAGCTACAGCATGGTCAGGCGTTCAAAGCTGTGCGTTATTACCATTTTGTCGGATACCATCGTTGTCATTGCCATCGCGGCGCTGACAGTCCCGTTCGCGGGAATTACCGACAAAACAATGCTGCGCTGGATGTGGATTTTGCTGTACGCCTGCATCGGACTGCTGGCCCTGCTGGCGGCTCTCATAACTTTCGTGCCGCGAATCAAGACTTACATCAAGGAATTTCTCGGTGTGGCCCTCGTGAAGATGACGGTTTGGGTAGCCCTGTCATGGATTATCCTTGTCGCGGCGTTTTGGCTCGGACTCCTGGCGTGCGGCTTCAAAGTCTTTGAATCAATAAAGATGTCCTTTGCCCTGTTTGTCACAACGAGTATCATCAACCTCATACCCGCCTCACCCGGCGGCATCGGCCTGTTTGAGTCAGGTACGGTCATTGGACTCGGCGGTTTCGGCGTTGATATACAAACAGCTCTTCATGTGAGTATCCTCCTGCATCTCATTCAATATATGGCGCTCCTTCCGCTGGGCGTATTCCTTTATGTTAAAGCAATGCACGGAAAATACGGCGACGCGATACGAAGCCTCTGGAAAAAGGGCGAGAAGGTTTAGTCCCGGAAATATGATTATGGCCGTCGGCAAGCACCGGCGGCTGCTTTTTGCCGTTTACACGAT
>CAZJCH010000026.1:0-7945 GCA_964544005.1 uncultured Papillibacter sp. | reverse complement strand
CTCCAGACTGATTCAGGCTGCGTGTAATAACTGAAAAAACGCTGGTTCCGATCGGATTTTAACTTGACTTGATAACCTATAAGTTGTATCATATTATATACAACTCTCTATATGGACACTATATATAGTGGTTTTTTGTTTCAATTTACGAAAGGGTGAACGGTATGCCGATAACAAGTATAAAGAAGAGAGACGGGCGGATTGCCCCGTTCGATGTCAGCAAAATAACGGGGGCTATCAAAAAAGCCTTTGACGCCACCTACAGGCCGGACAATAATAATACGGCGGCGGCTCTTGCCGACAAGGTGTTATCCATTCTCGAGGTCGAAGGCGCAGAGGTGCCTGAGGTTGAGCATATTCAGGATATCGTCGAGAAGGTTCTCATGGATAACGGCTACATCTCAACGGCGAAGGCGTATATTTTATACCGCGATCAGCGGAGCCGCCGCCGCCAGATGAACACGCGGCTGATGCAGACCTTCAGCGAGATCACATACGCCGACGCCCGCGACAGCGACGTCAAGCGTGAAAACGCCAACATTGACGGCGATACGGCCATGGGCGTCATGCTCAAATACGGCTCGGAAGGCGCCAAGCAGTTTTACCATATGTTCGTTTTGAACCCCGACCATTCGAAAGCGCACCTCGACGGGGATATTCATATTCACGACCTGGATTTCCTCACACTGACGACAACCTGCACACAGATCGACATCATCCAGCTCTTCAAGGGCGGTTTCTCAACAGGACACGGGGCGCTGCGCGAGCCAAACGATATCGCCTCCTACTCCGCGCTCTGCTGCATTGCCATCCAGTCCAACCAGAACGACCAGCATGGCGGGCAGAGCATCGTTAATTTTGATTACGGCATGGCCGAGGGTGTCAGAAAAACGTTCGTCCGGCTCTACCGCCAGAATCTCGCCAAGGCGATCATGCTTTGGAAGGCGCTCGACGGCGACATCGAAAACGAAATCAAGGCGATGATCGCCGGCATCAAAGAGCGCAGCGGTCTTCAGCCGACGATTGAAAACAATGAAGCGTATCTGGCGGAAGAGCTGCCCATTTTGAAGGAGAAATTCGGCGACGAAGAGGGCGCAAGAAACGCCCAGCGGCTGGCGCAGCTTTACGCGATAAAGGAAACGGACAGGGCCACGTATCAGGCCATGGAAGCGTTTATCCACAACCTGAACACGATGCACTCCCGCGCCGGCGCGCAGACGCCATTTTCCTCCATCAACTACGGCATGGACACCTCGCCCGAGGGGCGTATGGTCATGAAGAATGTTCTGCTTGCAACCGAAGCCGGTCTCGGCAACGGTGAAACGCCGATCTTCCCGATCCAGATATTCAGAGTCAAGGACGGCGTGAACCTCAATCCGGGCCAGCCGAATTACGACCTGTTCAAGCTGGCCTGCCGATGCTCGGCTAAGCGGCTTTTCCCAAACTTTTCATTTCTCGACGCGCCGTTTAATCTCCAGTATTACGATCCGGGCAACAGGGATACCGAGATCGCCTACATGGGCTGCCGGACGCGCGTGATCGCCAATGTCAACGATCCGTCCCGCCAAATCAATCCCCGGCGCGGTAACCTGTCCTTCACATCCATTAATCTGCCGAGGCTCGCCATCAAGGCCAAGGGCGATCTCCAGAGGTTTTTTGAGGACCTGGACCACAAGCTGGATCTCGTGATCGACCAGCTCCTGGAGCGCTTTGAGATACAGTGCCGGAAGCACGTTTATAATTTCCCGTTTTTGATGGGGCAGGGCGTTTGGCTTGACAGCGAGAAGCTCAGCTGGAACGACGAGGTCCGCGAAGTCCTGAAACACGGGACGCTGACCATCGGCTTTATCGGCCTTGCCGAAACGCTCGTCTCGCTCATCGGCGAGCACCACGGTCAGAGCGGGCGGGCGCAGGATCTCGGACTTGAGATCATCAGCCATATGCGCGCGCGCTGCGACGCGGAGGCACAGAAGAGGAAGCTCAATTTTTCCCTCATCGCCACACCGGCGGAAGGGCTGTCCGGGCGTTTCGTCAGGCTCGATAAAAAGAAGTTCGGCAATATCCCAGGCGTCACCGACAGGGACTACTACACCAATAGCTTCCACATTCCCGTCTATTTCCCCATAAACGCCTTTGAGAAGATTAAACTGGAAGCGCCGTACCACGCGCTGACAAACGCGGGCCATATCAGTTACGTGGAGATGGACGGCGATCCGCTGGACAATCTGGAGGCCTTCGAAAAAATCATCCGCTTCATGCAGAAGAGCGGCGTTGGTTACGGCTCCATCAACCACCCTGTCGACAGAGACCCCATCTGCGGCTACACCGGTATCATCAAGGACGAGTGCCCGCACTGCGGCCGGAAGGAAAACGACAGCGATACGGGCTTTGAGCGAATCCGCCGGATCACCGGTTATCTTGTCGGCACACTGGACCGTTTCAACAACGGCAAGCGCGCCGAGGAAGCGGACCGGGTCATGCATGATCTGGATAATACGAAAAGCGAATGCGGCTGCGATTGAGTATTTTTTAGTGGCATACACGGGGCGGGGGAAACCTCGTCCCTGTGAATAAGGAGGTTTTATCATGCGTATCGCAGGGCTTGTGCAGGATTCCATCGTCGACGGGCCGGGGCTCCGGTTTACCGTCTTTACACAGGGCTGCCCGCACCGGTGCGAGGGCTGCCACAATCCGGAGACGCATGACCCGGACGGGGGAAATGAGATCCCCGTCGATGAGATTATCCGGCAGATGCTTTCTAATCCCCTGACGGACGGTGTGACGCTGTCGGGCGGGGAACCTTTTGCACAAGCAGGTGACTGCGCGGAAATCGCTAAGGCTGCAAAAAAAGCGGGCTTGAACGTCTGGACATACACGGGTTACACGTTCGAAGCACTTATAAAATTAACCGACCCGAACGTTCTGCAACTCCTAAATCTGACCGACGTTTTGGTAGATGGTCCATTCATATTATCGCAGCGCAGCCTGAACATAAAATGGCGCGGCAGCACAAACCAGCGGCTCCTCGACGTCATAAAGAGTTTGGATGCAGGGAAGGCTGTTGAATTAAATTGAATAGATATTCAATTTGATATGTAAATAGGAAACTCGCCGGTAAGCAATAAGCTTCCGGCGAGTCTTGACGTATAAGTGCAGTAATCAGATTATTTCTTTCCTGACTATTACTTTTTGAGAACCACTGGGAAGCGCAAGGCTGGCTGACTGGAACAAAGCCGTTTTGAGGACGAAAAGGGATGTCTCAAAAAAACATCCATCTAATGGGTACAGTTTTGAGACATCCCCTTTACGCCTAAAATTCAACCTTTCGCTGCCGGATATTCCATCGGTGTATAGCGTATACCGTCGGAGACCTGCTCCGTATCCGTCGGCGCAAAACCGAGCCTGCCGTATATCGGGACGGCATAGGGCGAGGAATTGACCGTGAGCTTCTCATTCGGGCAGAATCCGCGCATATGCTCAAAAAGCCTTCTGCCGATGCCTTGCCTGTGATACTCCCTTCGGACAAAAAACATGGCGATGTGGCTGCCGCTGTGACGCGTTGCCAGTACCCCCGCCAGCAGGCCATGGATGAACGCGCCGTAAAAAACCAAGCCGCCGATAAAATCCTTATCATCAAGGCATTCCATGAACTTGGAAATGCCCTGCTGCGAATAATCGGGTGCCTCAAATTCCATAAATGTATCCCCGACGAGGCGCAGCGCCTCGGGAATTTCCGACGGCTCGAGCCTTCTGATGACGAGGTTTCTCATATACCGGTCAACAAAAGGCTTTTTGACAATGAGGATTTCCTCCTTGCCGACACATGTTAAGCCTCTAAAATCAAGGCGGATGACGTACGGCATGAAATCGATCATGCGCTTGAAGCCGGAGAAGCCGTAATTCGGATCGAAGTAATTCAAAATGGTACTCAATGCCGTGCCATGAGTACCGATGACGATCGTTTCGTCTTTTCCGTCGGCGAGCAGCTCAAAAACGGCTTCTATATTCCGCCGTTGTACCATGTTGAGCGATTCTCCGCCGCCTTCGCAAAAATCAAAGTCCCGCCACCGCCGTTCAAGCATCTCCCAGGAATTCGGCAGGAGCCCCTGCTCGCGCTCTCTCAGCCGCTCGTCGGTAACGATGTCAAGGGCGTGATCGGCGGCGGATTCACGAACGGTATCACAGCTTCTCTTATATGGGCTTGACAGGAAGCGGTCAACCGCAATGTCATGCAGCGCGCGCGTGACAGCACAGCAGTCGGCTAAGCCGACAGGCGATAACGGGCGCGTCTTATCGTCCTTCCAGTCGTAATCCGGCTCGGCATGCCGGACGAAATAGAGCTGCTTCATATATCGGCTCCTTTGTAAAGAATCAGCCCAGCAGAAGCTTGTGCAAGTCCCCGACTGTACCGGCGATAAAGTCGGCGCCGGCAGCCTCCAGCTCAAAACGGCTGCCATACCCGAACAATACGCCGGCGGAGGCGATACCGGCTTTTTTCGCGCCGAGGATATCGTGCTCCCGGTCGCCCACCATAACGGCTGTCGACAAATCGGTGACACCGTTCATTTCGAGAACGTACCGGATGACCGCGTCCTTGTTGACGCGCGCGCCGTCCAGCTCGCTGCCGCCGATGAAGGCGAAGTACTTGGCAAGATCGAAGTGCTCCAGGATCTGCTCCGCGAAGACCTCCGGCTTGGAGGTTGCGACGAGGAGCGTCTTGCCTGCATTCTCCAGGGCCGCCAGCATTGCATCGATCCCGTCATAGACGGTATTCTCGAACAGTCCCGTCACGCTGAAATGCTCCCGATAATATCCGACGGCCTTTTTGGCTTCGGCCTCGGAAAATCCGTAATACCGTTCGAACGATTCCCAAAGCGGCGGACCGATGAACTTATAGAGCGTGCTTCTGTCATTGACGGTAATGCCGTACTTTTGCAGTGCGTACATCACCGAATTCGTAATGCCGATCCCGGGGTCTGTGAGGGTCCCGTCGAGATCAAACAGGATAGTTTGAAAGTTCATGAGCATTTCCTTATGTTGAATTATGATTCAAATTATTGATAAGCAATCTGTAGAGCTTGTCTACATGGTTTCATCAGGACTAATCCTGATAATACCACCGCCGGACTGTAAAGTCCAATATATTCCACGTTAAACGAATACCCGGCAGTTGTACCGCCGGGTATTAACAGTTCAATCAGCGCTTATTCCGCAAGGAACTCAACGAGAGCATTATTGAAGCGCTCCCGCTGGTCGTAAAAAAGAAAGTGGCCGCATTCCTCAAACGGTACAAGCCTGGCGTTCGGGATGCTGTCCCTCTGGGCGATGGCGAGCGGGAAGAGGCAGACCTGATCGTTTAGGCCGTGAAGGATCAGGGTGGGGACATTGATCTTTTTCAGATCGTAAAACAGGCTCTCCTCATCGAGCCAGGTGTTGGCGACGGCCGCCGTCGACCAGCCGGCGGCCTGAAGGCCCAGCTGGAAAATCCAATCCGACAGTGGCTGGGATACCTTATGGTAAAATATCATG
The DNA here is from genome assembly GCA_964544005.1 of uncultured Papillibacter sp. Taxonomy (GTDB): domain Bacteria; phylum Bacillota; class Clostridia; order Oscillospirales; family Oscillospiraceae; genus Sporobacter. Next base: position 2,416 of record CAZJCH010000026.1, on the reverse strand, counting down.
TTGCCGAAGTCTCTCAGCATACTGGGGCGGTCCGTATATGTACCGTTGATAATATCAATGACGGCCTGCGCCGGGAGGCCGTAATTCCAGTACGGGCGCTGAATCAGGCTGGGTGCCGCCGCCGCGAAAAGGGCGAGCTTTCCGACGCCGTACCCGTTATGCCTGGCCATGTACCGGACAACAATCCCACCGCCGGTGGAATGGCCCCCGAGGGTTATGTTCTGGAGCTGCATTGTGTTGATGACGACCCGGAGATCGTCCGCCAGCCTGTTGTAGTCATACCCGTGCCATGGCTTATCTGATTGGCCGAAGCCCCTGTAATCGATCCCGATGCAGCGATATCCCATTTTCGGCAGCTGATCAAACTGGTACTCAAACAATTTGTGATTTCCCGGCCAGCCGTGAACAAAAAGGATTGTCTTGCCGCCTGAGGGATTAAGGTCCTCCACGAATATCTTTACGTTTGGTTCGACATTAATATAAAATCCCACATAAACACCTCCGATGATAGTACTAAGCTATTCATCGGCGGTGTCAGATATGATGATTGCTGCTATTCCTCCGGTATCTCCAGTTCTGTCGGGTCGCCGTCGTGGGGGAATTGCTCCCATACATCGGTGACGCCGTCAAATTCGGAGATATCCTTCAGCTTCAGCTTCATATATTTAGCGGTTGCCGTGACGGCGGCTGTGCCGTCGGGGAGGATGATCCGGCCCTCGCCGGAAAAGAGGCGGCTCCTGTTTTCGGTGATTTTCCCAATTGTAATGAGCGGGACGTCGTATGGTACCGGCTTTTTATAGCGCACCGCGATCTCTACCGTGACGCCCCAGGTCTCCGGCTCCGTGATATTGATCGCCCTTCCGATCGTTTCGTCCAGAAGCGCCGTGCTGACGCCGCCGTGGACGCGGCCGGGGTAGCTCTGGTGAAACGGACGGGCGACGGTCGTCGCGGCCAGCGTCCCGTCCTCCAGCTCATAAAACTCCGCTTTGAGCCCCCAGTCGTTTGATAAGCCGCAGATAAAGCAGCGGCTCGAGTTGTTCTGTTTTCTGATGACCTTCTTTAACATTCTCTGTCTCCTGATTCACGTAAATCAATAAGGATGGAGCCCGAAGCGCGTCAGGCCGGTGGATTCAATGGCCGTTCCTTATGAAACGCGCGTATAGACGCACAATATCAATCATACAAATAATTACCAATCAATCATATACCAAGCACCGGGGGAAGTAAAGATTCAACCCTCCCAATACTTGACGAATATAGCAAATCGTAATAGATTGAAGCTATAGGATTTATCAAAACAGGAGGCGTCAAGCATGAAGCCCAAATATCTGATCAACCTGCTGGACCCGGCGGATTATCTGAGTGTCAGCCAGATGTTTAACCCGGAAACGGGCGCTTTGGAGGAGGACCAGCGCATCATCAGCCTGCCGGAAGGGCCGCATCAAATGTTCGACTTTGTGGACACCATCATGTACGGCACGGCGCGGTACCACGAGCACTCCATCGGCTGGGAGACGTTTTTCATCACGACGGGCTGCTGTGACCTGACCGTACGCGGAAAGACCTGCCGCCTCGAACCGGGCGACATCATCCACGTCCAGCCCTGGATGGGGCACCAGATGTCCTTCCCGGAGCCCACCGTCTACAGGGGCCTCTTTCACGACCTCAATATGTCCGGTGCCTTGAAGAATCTGGCGTACATACGGGAGGTCAATCCGAAGCAGCTGGAAGGGCTCACGTCCTTCCAACGATACCTGATGCGGGCCGACAATATCATCCGTGAGACGCCAATAAGCATCCCCGTCGATAAATCGGAAGTCCCGGAGGTGCGCTCGCCCGACAGGCCGCTGCGCGTCTTTGAGCTGGACGGTGTCACCATGAAGCAGTATACGGGCCGATGGGAGAATAACGGCCTCACGGAGCTCTGGAAGGCGGAAATAGCGGATGGCTTTACGGTTGAGTTTTTTGAGGATAACCCGAATACGGATATGTTCTATATCATCGAGGGCGATGTGCGCTTTAAGGTCGCCGGCGAGGAATTCACCGCCACCCACGACTGCCTCGTGAAAATCCCCCCCTACGCGCCGCGCGCCTTTACTGCGAAGGGGAGAGCCGTCATGTTCGATCTGGCCGGCCTCACCCATTGGCTCGACCTGCTGGAGGATTATATCTCCATCAAGGCGAACGCCCCCGAACGTCTCGGCGAAAAGGACGCCATGACCGCGCTCAAAGAAAAATACAATTGCCGGGTGGCTTCGTTCGGGAATTAAAATAACGACATATCCGCAGCAAAGGCCCGGCGTTACAGTAACGCTGGGCCTTTGCGCTGTTTTCCGAATTATTAACCGACTTGTGTCACAAGCCCCGTTTCCAAATCCATCGCATGAGTATATACCGCGCTGTCGTGATCAAACCC
>CAZJCH010000025.1:12422-13030 GCA_964544005.1 uncultured Papillibacter sp. | reverse complement strand
ATCGACGCATCCAAGCATATAAACGCACGTAAGTGGCTGAGTTGGGCGGACGGCGGGCCGGATATGATGTATGATGCCGATCTGCTGGAAAATGCCTGGTATGTACGAACATCAGCCGGTTTGGATGAAATAAAGGATGTGTTCGGTCAGGTTGCTTTTATCAACGGGTGCAAAAAAGGGGAGACGGCTTTCATTACGGCGATCATGAGCAAAAGGGAAGCGGACGGCCTGTTTAAAAAGATTTCTGTCCTTTCATCATTCAGGATTATTGACTGAGGGCAGCCTATATGGTATATCATATCGGTATCGGTTCATTTTTATGACTTTTATGACAAAGCGTTGACAATGGGGGATTTACGATGGCGTTTATTGTTCAAAAATTCGGCGGAAGCTCGGTGGCCAACGCCGAAAGGATCTGGCGCGTAGCGGGAATTATTGCGGATACTTACAGCGAAAATAACGATGTCGTCGTCGTTTTGTCGGCTCAGGGTGACACAACGGACGATCTCATTGACAAAGCGCAGGAAATCAATCCGCGCCCGTCAAAAAGAGAAATGGATGTTCTTCTGTCCACAGGTGAGCAGATATCAATCGCACTGATGGCAATG